>JASLKH010000015.1 GCA_030747675.1 Candidatus Thalassarchaeaceae archaeon
GACACAGTGATGTTGTTGCTGCTTAAAGTTACATGAATGGAATGTAATAAAAAGAAGAAACGACCGCTCAAAAAGTCTTGAGAAAGGTCAAAGATCATGCCTTAGTTGCAGCGGAGTCTTTGGCCGAAGTAGTTAGAGAGAAGGCTGAAGTTGCTACAGAAAATATTGATGCGAAAATAGATTCAGGTGTACGAAGTCATGCACAGACTTCTTTGAAACTACTTGTTCGTGATATTACAATGAGTTTAGCCCCCATTGCTGTCCTAGTGTTGCTGCATCAATTTTGGTGACTCAAATATCAAATATCACTTGGCACATCCACCCTGGACCCTCGAAATCTGGCACTTCAGGGCTACTTTGTATTAATTCACCAGCAGATACTTCTCTGCAAATTAATTGATGTCTTGTTACCGCTTTGATTTCGACTTCTCTTTCAGCATCTGCGGCATCTACCCATGACACCTGGGCTTCCAGATTAAAATCAGAAATCATCACCTGACAATCGACAAGAAACCGACTTTCTACTTCGCATTGATAGAGGATTTCTTCCAACCAATGTACCAATAATACCTCTTCATTCTCTGAACCTTCGACTTGCCACTGACTGGTGTGCCGAACATGTTGGTCGAGTTTTTTTGCCGCGGAATCCGATAGAAGTATGCCCTGCATTCCTTTAGCAGCTTCTTCCATAATTCGGTTGATAGAAGGTGCAAAGGCAACTACGCCAATGTCAGCTGTTGTCGGTAAAACCCACCAACTCATCAGCGATCACTAACCTGCATTTGCCAAGCACGCTCATCTAGAGATGCTGACAACATGCGACGATCTAGTACTTCACGTCCAGATGCAGCGCCTAGAATAGTTTCACACGCAGCATGTGCCAAAGTTGCAGCATCATGCAATGATGCGCCCTGAGATAAAGCAGCGGTCAAAGCAACGGCAGCGGCATCATGCAATCCAATCATTTGGTGGGCATCCTCTAAAATACAAGGGATATGATGTTCCGAATCCGCAGTGTAAAGCCACAGCCCTTGGACTCCTCCAAGAACAATGAGTGACTCCCAATCATATGTTGAAATCAAATCCTGTGCAGTTTCAACTGCAGTCTCGTGACCCAATCGGCGACGTGTTAGTTCAAGCCCACGAACTTCGAAGAGAACACTAGTAGCCCCTTGAGTTCTGTTCAGCCCCGTTAGCTTAGGGTCGCAAATCACTGGTATATCGAGAGATTTCGCTTTCTGAATTAATTCTGCAGCACCTTTGTCAGAAATTGCACCTTTGTTGTAATCGGATAAAACCAATGCATTTGCATCCCCTAATGATTCCAATGCGGAGGCTGTAAGTCTGTCAACGATTTCAGACGGCATTTCTTCTTGTGGCTCTTCATCAATTTGAAGAAGTAATTGACGACGATCTATCAAACTCTCCCGTGCACCATATACACGGGTTTTGACAATGGACTGGCGATTTGCAATGACTCTGACTCCTGATGTATCAAGGCCCTCTTCTTGCAATGCTGATGCCAATGAGCGGCCGGCTTCATCTCCACCAATGATACTGTAAAGTCGTGTGTTTAAACCAAGAGAAAACAAACCCCGAGCAACGTGAGCAGCTGCACCTGCAGATTCATCGGTATCTGTGACCTTTACTGCAGGTACAGGAGCAGTAGCATTCAACCGATTTGCCCAACCGTAGACATAACGATCGAGCATTACATCGCCGACAAGTGTCACATTTACACTCGGTAAGCCATCAACCATTGCGCGTAATCGCTTGAGGCGGTCAACCTCAGCCTGAACAATTTCATCAAGGACCCATGCCATTGCGCTCAGGCCTCCGAGAAGGAGGCGCTAATTCAACTTGGCCCGAACAACACCGTGGATTGTGCGGTGTTCTGCATCGGTAATTGTGAGGTTTTCGCGTAGAGATGAAAGCATATTTTCTTCATCACCACTAACTTCTCCATCTTCCCACGCTGCTTCCATCGCAGTGCAGTACGCTTTGAGGCGATCATCAAGCCGATTGCAAACCCAATCAAGTTGAACATTGCGAGCGGATTCAAGGTTCAGCATTCCTGCTAAAGAATCGAGCATTGCTTGTTCATTGTCATCGACTTCGCCATCTTGCCAAGCGACTTCGAGCATTTGTTTGTACAATGAATCTCCACCCTCCTCGGGTTGTAGTGTCTCTTCGCGAACTTGTTTCTCAAGTGGTTCTGTTTCATCAGGCTCAAGTCCAAGATACAGAGCCATGTCATCCAACATTGCCTGCTCATCAATTGTGACTATACCATCGAACCATGCTGTACGAACAATGTTTTCATAGACTCCAAGTCGATGTTTCAATGGGATATCTTTGCCAGTCACCGAAGGAGTTTGAATTGTATCACCATCGCCGAGGTTAGGATGATATATGCCAGAGGAATCAATTTTTTTGAGAACTGTAAGTAAATTTGTCGAGTGATTATGCAATTTTGATAAGGTTTGTACATCACCATCAACTGTGACATTTCGGCCTCTGAGTTCATCGACCAAACCGCTGGCTGCGGTTTTACCAGATGGACTCAAGGAATATACTCGACATCGCTGCTTAGCTCCGGCGACATGGCGAGTTTCCTCTTGGATGTGGCCCTTCTCCCGGAGTTTCTTCAGGGTTCGCGGCAAATGCTTGCGCGCAATACCGACTTCTTCAGATACACCCGCTTGTGTCAATTCCGGGCGCCCTTCCCATTGATTATCTCCCAATGGAGTGTCCCAAAGATGAATCAAAACACGTTGTTCGACAGTTAAGGTCCCCATCATACCATCCGACACACTTGCCACCTCAACTACCCACGGGAGGTCTACACTCTTAGGCAATTCGCAAAATTGTGCCATAATCATGCGTTGAAATCAAAGGATGGCTGTGCTGCGGAGTATGTATGGCATCCACCAATATTGGCGGCAGTCGTCTACCTGCACCCGTCAAAAGAGGAGAGGATTGGGTCGTTCTTGGAGGGACTGCTAACAGGTTGTGGGAACGAGGTTATTTTGGTCGACCGATTCGCGATGGGATCCAATTGACTGCCGCAGAAGTTCTGAATGCTCACCGATTGCGAGGGATGCCGCTGCCATATGATGGTTGGTTAGCTGATACTTTGACCTCCAATCCTAACTTATTGTTTGAAGCAGAAGTGTTAGGAGCACTTCGGTATCCTGGTGAAAAAGTAATTCTTAGTCAAAATATAGCCTCTGCGAATGCAGTTTTACTGGACGAAGATTCATGGGCGCTACGATGGCCCCGGGATGTTAAACCAAGTGAAACTGAACCCGTTGCTGAAGTACGATGGATGCGTGCAAGAGATGCGATTGATTGGGAGGTTCTTGCTCGATGGACATCCAATGTAGAAAGTGGAGGTAGGATACCTGAAATCTTGATTGTCGATGATGAACATGGAGTTGTCACTTATCGTTGCAAACATCACAACCCACGTGGTGAACAAAAAAATCCCTTCAATGATTTAGATAATGATGCTAGACGTAAAGTTGCCCACGCTTGGTCTTCTGGCCACGAAACATCTGGTGGTTATTGGCTGAATATTCAAAGTGGTGAATGGCCCATTACTGGTTCAGGAATTAACCTTGAAGATGGGGTCTGGATTGATCACTTGGAAGCCCGTGCAGTTAGTAGAATCGTGAATCCAACAATGCTTCGACCGGAAGGTGTTGAAGGTACACTTTTACACATCTTGGAAGATTTGCTCAGTAGGGGGCTGACTATCCGACCTGGTTTCAAGTATGGAACTAGATGGCGAGCATATGATGGATTAGTTGGTGATGGTCACGCGCCTTGGCTAATCGTTCCAATTCATGAAGCACCAACAGATTGGGCAGAAGCGTGTCTGTCTGCTAGATTATCTGCTGGTGTAAACAAAAAATGGCTTTGCGCCTTACCTTCAACTAAAACGCAAAGTCCTTCTGATTCAAGACCGGGTTCTGGAGGATGGCGATTTCTAGCTCTTGAGAGGCCACCTTCAGATGCAAGGTGGACAAATCCAATTAAGCATTAATTGTCGGAGGGCAAATATGAATATGCGTTTTTTCAATATCGCAGGTATCGCAGAAACTTGTTCCACAATATGCCTCTACTTCATTGCAATGCCCCTGAAATATATCGGCGGGAATGACATCCTAGTTTCAACTATTGGGCCAATTCATGGAGGACTCTGGATGCTTTACATTGGATTACTATATTGGGGTTATTTCGAAGAACGATGGGATTTCAAATCTGTCATCATCGGTGGAATCTTATCGATGGTTCCTGCAGGACCAATTTGGTTTGAGAGGCGCCTGATTAGTGCAGAAGGAGAAGATGTGGCTACCGCTTAATTGCAATATCTCATTGTACTAATTTGTCGACGAGTTCATATCACCGACAGCATTCGCTCGCCCCACTCGACACTGCCCCTATGCGGGAATGTGCTGTCTGGAGTGATTCAAAATGCAAAGCCCAATTACGAAAATTGAGCCGAAAATAGCGGCTAAACTTGCCAAGCAATCTTACCATCTTGTTGGCTCTCACGGTGGAGTCAAAGTTTGCCATTGGACCAAAGAGGAATTGAAAAATGATCGGCATTGCTACAAGGGTACATTCTATGGTATACAGAGCAGCGGATGCATGCAGATGGCACCAAATGTCGATACTTGTAACCTTGCATGTACATACTGTTGGCGAGAACCTCATTCAGAGACTCTAAACAAGATTGATGATGATCCAGAGATGCTTTTCTACGAATCTGTTCGTGCGCATCGTCGCTTACTTACTGGATTCAAAGGGCACAAAGATGTCACACTTGAAAAATGGGAAGAAGCACAAAATCCCAAGCATGTTGCGATTAGTCTCAATGGTGAACCAACTCTTTATTCGAGATTAGGGGAATTTCTAGAAATATGCCATGACCACGGTGTCTCAACTTTCCTAGTGACTAATGGGAGTCTTCCAAAAGTCATAGAGAAGTTGGACCCAATGCCCACTCAACTATACGTCAGCGTTGATGCACCCAATCGTGAATTGTTCAACAAACTCTGCGTACCAAAATTCAACATGAACTCCTGGGATAAGTTAGAGGAGACTCTCTCTCTCTTGCCTTCATTGGATACACGGACTGTTTGCCGTCACACACTACTGAAAAACGAATCTCTGGGCCACTATGACGATTATGCAAGGCTTGATAATCTGGCTGACCCAAATTTCATCGAGGCGAAAGGATATGTCCATGTGGGCCATTCTCAGAACAACCACACAATCGAGAACTCCCCTACACATGACGATATTATGGAGTTTTCACGAACTCTAGCGCCTCTTGTCGGCCGAGAAGTTCTTGCAGACCGTCCTGAAAGTCGAGTTGCCTTAATCGGCCATGAAATAATTCCAGTTGTGTTACCTGAGAAGAAACGAGAATTTCCTTCTGACCTTGGAATAGCAAAACCACAGACACGATCTTTACCAATTATTGAGTGATAGGATGGAATCTGAATCACCACGTTGGAAGGAAACTCCTTCAGTAGTCCATCCACTCCAAATTGCTTGGACTGGAGTATTCATTCTCTGCCTCTCTTCTCTTTTCCTATCCTGGTTGAATTTGGATATGCAAGTTGAATTTACTGCAGGAAAGCCTGAAAGATCTGAGCTTATTTTTGAAAACGAAGTCAATGCAGAGATGGAAACTGCTGAATTCCGTATTGAAAAAGCAACACCATTTGTCACATGGATGTTTTCCCGAGATTCCTTACAAGAGGAACGGCCTGAAGAAGAAAAAGTCGACAATGGTCCACAATCTCGAGTAGACAATGCACGTACTATGATTGTTGTAACCGTCTTTGCAATGTGCACGATTGCATTTATCTCTGCGATTCGTGGACCTATGCGAATGCGATGGGTGATTGCTTTCTGGGTTCTTGGATTATTGCTGCTAACAATTGCTATACCCTATGCTTGGATAATGGATATGTCTGCACGATATGATGATGGTTTACCGGAAGACGAAGTTCCTGTACAAGAATTTGCCCACGTCAATTCAAAATTTGGAACTGAGATGGTGTATATCGGTGCCTCATTCAGCTTTGATGGCGATGGATGGGATTTGGGGTTGATTGATGAGAGCAACAGAACAAATGTTACTGAAAATGAACCTCATGATCCAGATTTTGAGCATGAAGCACATATTCAATGGGATGCTGCAGCAACTATACGTTATGGAAACGCACTAACATCTTGGTTAATCTGTGGCCTTCTCCTTATTGGAATATTCATCAAACAGAGAAAAGTTACAGAAATTCCATCTGCTCCGCCGAAATTTTCTGAAGAAGAGTAGCCTCAGAACTCTTATTGAGTAGTTAATACACCCTACTGGTATGCGCAACTGCACACTAACCGTAATTTTGGCTACTTGCTTGCTTGTATTAGCTAGTGGCTTTGGCTATGAAATGAATTTGAATGAAACGCCTGAAGCAAGTCACGTTGGTCCAACAGAGACAACGACTGCTTGGGGTGTATCCTACGACTGGAGTGAATTACCAGCAGATATCAAAGACTTAACTGGGCTTGATATAGACCAAATTATCACTGATTTAGAAGATGCTGCCGATGATGGAAACATCAATCTTGATATCGATTATGGAATTAGTGGATTTACACATTATTATGTCGTTCAAGGCCCAGGCCAATCGACAACAATTGATTTGGCTGATGGTGATGATGTTGATGTTGACACTATAATGACGACCATTACTCTACGAAGCACCGTAGATTCATCGATGGGTGTTGATTTTGATTGGGCTGATGATGATACAGGCTTTGATGTTGATTTGGATACTCTTGGCGATGTGAGTATTGCTATTGATATTGACATGAAAGAATACTACACTGATGATTTTGAATTCGCTGGAATGGACATGGATGTTGTTGGAGGACTTTCCATAAATGCGGACTATATCCTAGATGCTAGAATTTATGCCGGCAATGACGCAATAACCTTTGATGAAACGACAATATCGATGGGGATGGATTTGACCATTGATGAAATGAAATCACAATGGCGGATGGGTGAGCCATCTGATATCTATGACCACATCGCAAGTGGTGATTACGATACGATTGAGTGGAGTTGTGCCGAGGAAAATTTCGGCACATACTCCGAAAGTGAATACCAGTACGAGGATGTTGATTGGGAGAATACTAATATCGGAATCAATAGTTATGACTCTTACGAAGATGAATGGTGGAATATCACCACCACTCATGATGCAATTGCTCTAAGATTTGGACAGTTCGAAACGGAGGGTGGCTATGATTACCTACAAATTAGAGATGGAAATACAGGTCAATTGCTTGACTCATATTCTGGATATAACTCATATCAATACACGGACTATTATCCAACAAATTTCCTTCAGTTGAATTTTGTTTCTGATGGTTCTTACGAAATGT
>JASLKH010000016.1 GCA_030747675.1 Candidatus Thalassarchaeaceae archaeon
CAAGTTAAAATCGGGTTAGGTTTAGCTGGTGGGTTTGCATTATACCGGCTAACTCTTGATATTGCGGGATTGAACTTTACTGTATTTGCTCTTCCAGGTGTAGTTTATTATACTGCAGCAATAATTTGGGGTTCTGTCTACTTCAAATTTAGATTAATTTCACCAGAAAAGAGAAATGATTCTACAAAAAATATCTCTCTTCTTGCTGGTTTATTCACCACACTAGTATTAGGGCACATTTGGATGTGGTGGCCCGGATTACTGCTTCAGTCTGAATATTTCTATTATTTTGACCTTGGAGGAGGGGATTTTACCTCCACGCTTTGGGACTACATGTGGATGTCTGGCTATTCTATTGGAATCGCAGCGGGATTGGCAATTGTTTGTACTGAAATTTACCAAGCAATAAATGGAGATTCGAATAAACTACTGTATATTTTACTACCTTATTTCATACTAGGAGTTGTAGGATTTTCAGTATACACTGCGCATGATGATACTGGATTTGTGCTGAATGAGCGCACAGATATCTTGCAAATTTGGTCAGTGTTTACTACCAATTTACACTTTACCATTGCAAGACCTATTATTGCCATGTATATTCTACTAAAATTCGGGTTGTTTGACATTAATGAGGAAACTAAACCGATGGCGAAGATGATGTCAATCATCCTAATCGTTGTTGCAACATCTGCTATTCTTGAGTTAGTCCAAGCTGTGATACCAATCAATCAAATGATTTCCGCAGCATTGTTGGGAATAATTATCGCGTTTGGCGTAGGTTGGGAAGAAAAATCATTCAACAATTTAGTTTCAAATCCAGCGTATCTACGCAATGATGTTGACAAAAAATGGTTCCCTAAAATTACCATTCCTAGAAAATACATCAATCGAATTGATTTGGTATGTTTGATTTATTGTTTGATATCTTTATTGGTTGCATTTGTAATTTGGGAGATGGATCTTCTTTACCAAATCGTTTTAGAAAGGGGGGCAGAAAATGACTTCTGAAGATAACATCATCAAAGATTTATTTTCAGGCGAAGGTTCACGAAAGGTCCTGTCCATTTATTGGACATTTTTGGTGGTGATTTTGATTTATCATGCAACCGTATTTTGGGTAATCATGCAAGATGACATTCAATCAAAAAATGACAAACCCACATTCTCCATTGCATTCGAAGAATTGTCTGAAATCTCAACCGAATCAAGAACAATCAATGATGGTGAAGAGTCTGTTATTCAATACACTGCCCAGCCAGAACTCTTTGCTTCACACAATGGATTTGGCATGCTGTACGTGAATATCACTTACACTGAAACCTCGGGAGAAATTGCCGATCCATGCGACACTGTCTCTGCAGACCTCACTCCTACTGGTGCTAATGCAGATTGGAATAATCCTAACAATGAGTTGAGTGGAATTAGTTCAGATTGTGAAACAATTTCGTTAGTACTGCATATCTTCCCTGAATATTCAGGTGACAATTACAACACGATTGGAGGCAATGAGCAATATTGGATTGACTCGTGGACCGATTCATCTCATGGAGAAGGGACTTTCAATTTGGAAGTCGAAGTAATAGTAAACGAACCAGTCACTTCTGGAATCCCAACTGTATCGGATACTGATGAAGAAGTGACTGTAACATGGGAAGCAGTATTCTTTGACGTAAATGTAAACCAAGTTTAGTCCAAAGAGTGCTAACAAGTGTTGATAAGAAATAGGCCTGACCTGAGGTTGATACTGTGAGATTAACCGTTGATTCAGGTTTGCACCAGAGAATCGTCTCTATGAGATTGATTCATATTTTCGGAGCAGGACTTAACCCCGAAAAGCCAGCTCACAAAGCAGTTCACGAATTGGGTGCAAGAGGCTGGGCAGTGGCTCCAATTCATACTAGAGATGCGGGTTCAACAATCAATGGATTTCCAATAAGGCCTAGTCTAGACAAGGGAATCACGCCTGAAATTGTGGTCCTATTCCTCGCACCAGAACGAGCCAGAGGCGTTGTTAGAAATCTGATAATCAATCAAGATGCAGAAAACTTCCCATTGGTTTGGTTTCAACACGGTGCAGAAGATGAAGATGCTATTTCTGCATTAGAAGAAATGGGTGCGGACTATGTCATCGATGATTGCATAGTTGTGAATAGCAATACTAACGATCTACGCTGTGATGATTCAATACTACCTCAAACATGGTGCTTACAAACAGCGTCTGAAGACGAAGATGGTTGCTCTATCTGGACTGTTCACTCAAGCGACTCTGAGGCCGAAGTAAGAATTACCAGCGAATTAGAATGGGTCGGCTCACTAGATGATTTATCTAAATCCGAGCACACTATTCCGAGATACATTAGGTCTCTCGAACAAGATAATGAGTCACTCCTCGATTTAGCAAACAGGCTAGCAAACTAGTACGATTGAATCTAATGTCAACTAAGTGGTCCCCGCTCCCAGACTTGAACTGGGGACACCCTGGTGTCTGCTGAGACGTTTGGATTTTTCCAACTACAGCCAGGTGCTCTACCAACTGAGCTAAGCGAGGCAATGTCTGCGACCAGCCTCGTGTATATCAATTCTTCAGACTGAAATGGCAATGAAAATAGGGTCGCGAAATGGGCTCGCGACTGAGGCTCGCGAGCATCACGGTTAATAGTGAAATGAACAGCCTTGTTTTTCTCGGAGGCGTAAGGGATGGGACCCAATGCATCACGCACAACTAGGCCGGCAGACCAATCGTTGAATGACATGGTTGCTTCACTCGCACAAGAGGCAATTGGAAAGGGCTCTACTGCATTGCTGGACGAAGACATGGGCGGCTTCGGAGTTCCAAATCCTCGTATCTTGATTGTGGGCTGTGGAGGTTCAGGAAACAACACCCTAAATCGAATTACTCACCTTGGAGTTGAAGGAGCTGTCACCGTAGCAATCAACACCGATAAGCAGCACTTAGATCACACTCGCGCTTTGCAGAAATTATTGGTTGGCAGGCACATCACAAGAGGACTTGGAGCAGGTGGAGACCCTGGCACTGGTCGCAGGTGTGCAGAAGCAGGCCGCGAAATGATCCAGAAGATTGTAACTGGAGCGGACTTAGTTTTCATCGCTAGTGGATTAGGTGGAGGTTCAGGGACCGGTATTTGTCCAATCGTTGCAGATGAAGCAAAGAGAGCGGGTGCGCTTGTAGTCGGAATCGTCACAACTCCATTCCATGTTGAGAGAAGGCAGAGAATGAACAGAGCACTCGAAGGCCTGGAGAGCCTGCGCCAAGTTGCAGATGCTGTATTGGTTTTGGACAATAACAGATTACTCCATTTCGTTCCAAACTTGCCTTTGGATGAGGCTTTCTCAATCATGGACCAACTGGTCGCAGAAATCGTCAAGGGAATTGTTGAGACAATCACCCTGCCTTCTCTAATCAACCTCGACTTCGCAGATGTCAGAGCGATAATGAACAACGGTGGCGTTACTATGATGCTATATGGCGAGAGTGACCGTGGACCTGAAGAAGTGGTTCACGAAGCTTTGAACCACCCATTGCTCGATGTCGATATTTCGGGTGCAACAGGTGTACTAATTCACGTCACAGGTGGCAAATACATGACTCTAGAAAACGCATCTCAAGTTGTTGACTTGATGACTGCAAATGTTAGCGATGAAGCAAATGTGATTTGGGGAGCTAGACAAGACCCTGGATTTGGTGATACAATCAAAGTCATGGCAATTATCACTGGAGTCGGCGGTTCAGAGATGAGAACAGCACGAATGACCCCTGACAAACTTGGAGATATGTTGAAACTAACTCGGTCGAAATCCCAAAGCGGAAATTCGGTCGGGTTCCAGCGATTTGATTGATGCAAGAATATAGCAACATCCAAATCCATGCGGTGTTAAGGATAAACTATGCGAGCACGCAGTGCGATGGCAATTTTGTTGGCTCTTTTGGTCAGCGTACCGGTAGTTGGAGGAACAACTACTGCTATGCAAGATGACGAAGAAATAACCGACCCGTGTATGGAAGACCCTAAGCAACCTTGCGAAAATCAAACTATTCTGTACTTATGGTCAAATGGACAATCCACATTCTGGTCACACTTCAATGCAAATGAAACTAACAATGCTGCAGATAACATGTATTCACAAGAGAAGAATCAAGGTGTAATCAATATCGACCAAAGATTCTCAATGAACCCTCAAATGAGTAAAAGATTGAATATGACTCTGGACGGTGAAGTTCGAATTGTACTGAACATATATCTTGAAGGAGATTGGACGAATAACGACAACCAAGGCCCGTGTACAAATGACTGTGAGGAATTGAACGTAACCCTATGGGCTGGCGCAACTGCAATCGTTAGGCAACACGTCCCTCAAGTCTCAACTGGATGGAACCCTATTACAATCACTCACAGGATTACCCAAGAACAAGTACTCTGGGATGCATCTACTGCAAATCCATCTATTCAAATTGAAATGAAAGTTAAGGGAGATAGGCAGCAAACAACTCCGATTACTGTAAGCGGTGAAATCGCAAACTTCTCGCTCAAGCTTTCTGGCGATGGAAATACTCGTGTTGAACTACCAATCGACCCTGCATCTTGGGATGCTGCATTCCAAGCTGGTGAAGATGGTATGCCTAAGGCAGAAGAGCAACCAGGATTCCTATTCATGGCTGCAGTAGCAACAATGACTCTTGCCGCTGTTTACCTGCCAAGCAGAGAAGAAGAATCACAAGACAGAAGAAATTGAAGCGGAATCTAAGCCCGCTTCATTCTGGTCTCCAGTTGCAAGATTCTTGATACTACATCGAGAGTTTTCTAAGTCCTGAGGGCCAACGATTACGACATTGGTGAAGCCATTCTTTGAAGCCCAATCCAGTGTCTTACCGATGTTTTTTCCTCTAAGGTCCAATTCAACAATGTAACCCATATCACGTAATTCTTTGACGATAGAAAGCACAGCATGTGCATCGATTTTGAAAGGCAATACCAGCGTACTCGGCCTTGGAGTCTCACCAGGAACTACCTCGCTGCGACCTACTCTTTCAGCCTGAGCTTCAAGCGCAAGTAAGACACGGTCGAACCCAAGTCCGAAGCCACATGAAGGGTCTAGGTCTTCTAAGCCGAATAAGTGCAATAGCCTGTATGATCCTCCTCCTAGAACCTGTCCTTCT
>JASLKH010000017.1 GCA_030747675.1 Candidatus Thalassarchaeaceae archaeon
AGCCCTTATTGTGCAAATGGTTGCAAAGATGGGTCCCAATAAACCCTGCTCCGCCCGTCACGAGCACACTCGCCATGTTTACTTGCGAGCATTCCCGGGACTACATACCTTCGGCGAAATCATACAAGAGATTCAAAAACAGCGCCCTCCGGGTTCTATCGCATGGGCTGGACACCTGAGTTCGCGATGCGAGCCGCCGAGGGCGACCTAACGGTCGGAGTCATTGGCTTGGGTTATGTTGGCCTTCCTACAGCGATTGGCTTCCATGATGCTGGGTTCAATGTCTGGGGAGTAGACATCTCGCAACGGACTGTAGACATGGTCAAACGTGGTGAGAATCCTACTGGTGACCCCGATGTCAACGATATTATTCCTGCGCCGGGAACGGACAGATGGAATATTACCACTTCTACTACTGAAGCAGTACCACACTGTGATGTCATTCTAGTAACCGTACCTACCCCTGTTACTGAAGACCTCAAGCCTGATTTGTCATATGTACAAATGGCGGGCCGAGCGGTATTTGAGTCGCTAAACAAAGGCTCACGAACCATTGTCGTTCTCGAATCCACTGTTTACCCAGGTGTGACATCTCATACTTGGTTGCCCGAAATAGAAGAACTCGGTTTAGAAATTGGAGTCGATGTTGAAATCGCATACTGCCCTGAACGATTCAACCCGGGCGACCCTGCACACGGGGTTCGTCAAGTCGCTAGGGTAATTGGTTGTTCAAATCCAGATGTAGGCGCTGGCCTCGTTGGCCTTTACAGTAGACTGACTGTAGAAGATGTTCGCTATGTAGGTAAGCTTGAGGTTGCCGAAGCAGCCAAAGTAATTGAAAATGTTCAGCGCGATATCAATATTGCATTAGTGAATGAACTTGCACGTATTTTCCCTGAACTGGATGTCGATGTCGAAGATGTTCTTTCGGCTGCTGCAACCAAATGGAACTTTCACCGCTATACCCCTGGTGTTGGCGTAGGTGGCCACTGTATCCCAGTTGATCCATACTACATGATGCAAAGAGCTGCAGATGTAGGAGTCCCTGCAGAACTGATTACTGCTGCACGTGCAGTTAATCGTACAATGCCGATTCATGTTGCAGGTGTACTCAATGAAATTCTCTACAAGGCTGGTGTCCCTTCGGGTGAAGGTAAGGTCTTGCTTCTAGGCTGGTCTTACAAGGCTGAGGTTGGAGACCCAAGAGAGACTCCTGCTGAGCCATTAACTGGATCTCTTCAGAGCAAAAATATCTCTGTAGCAGCATATGACCCTCATCTTGATGCTGGCGATTTCCCCGATGGCGTTGAAGTTGTTACAGACATTGATTCCGCAGCAGGATATGACCTAGCAGTACTTGTTACCGCTCACGAAGCATGCAAGGAAATTGATTGGGCTAGCCTAGCAAACAGGATGAGAAATCCGATTTTGTATGATGGAAGGCGCGTTCTAGACTTAGATGACATTGCATCCAAAGGGTGGCAAGTTCACGCTGTTGGCCGGCCAGAATGAAACCATCACAAAACTGCGGCTGAAAATCATTGCCGGGGTGTCATTAATTAGATTAGTAGTTAGAGGGATGGTTGGGTTGAAACTTTGGGTCATTTAGAAGATGTTGGAATGGGGTATTTTGAACACATGAAATGGGCATTTACTCTTTCGATTCGATTTGGATTGAGTTCAATACAATTAGTGCTTCACGCAATTTTCCCATTTATTTTCATCAATGCCGGAAAAAAGGCTGCAGAAAAATATTATTCAACCCACAAGTGACGGTGATTTGTTGTCAAACTACCTTTTGGCATTAGGAAAATCAGAAGTTATTGATATTATAAAGGAAAATTTCAATGATGGAAATGAGGAAAACACAGAGACATCTATTGTAAATATTCGGAGTGGTTTTACTTTACTTTCAGTAAGTAAATCGGAATGTTTGCAAGAAATAAAAAATTCTGTTGTCTTCTTTAGAGGATGGTTTCAAGACCATCATTCCCAATCGATTGTATTAGGCCAAAATGGCTTCAGTGAATGGCTAAAAGGCAATCAGGAGAAAATGAAAAATGAATATGAAGGCAGTTATATCTCTGCAATATACAATAATGAAAAAATGATTATTCGTAATGATCTATTTTCCTACCTTCCAGTAATCTATTTCATGAATGAAAATTTGTTTGTGTGTTCTGATTCAATGTATATCATTAGTGAAATACGCAAAATGCTGAACCTAGAATGCAAATTAAACAAGAAAGTTGTTCATTCAAGAGCGTGGACTCATGGTCTAGCCTGTGCGCCGATGAGTAATGAGAGCCAAATCCAAGATGTGTATCTGCTTTCTACAGGAAAATCAATTGAAATTGGCATAAATAAAAAGCGGTTTCATTCAAAGCACATTCTTAGCTCAAAAAATATTGTGAAGCATTCAAACTTAAAGCAAAAATTTGATGTTCAATTTGATAATTACAAAGATGCCATTAGAAGTGCTACACAAAAAATGGCTCACTCAACCATGTCGCTTCTTCATCTTGATGATGTTCTTATCAAATTTGGATTATCAGGAGGTTTGGATTCGCGGATTATTTTGGCTGCGATTTTACAAAAACCGGAACTACTGGGAAATATTGCTATCACTACCAATGAGCACCCTTCACGAAAAGGAGATTTTGATGTTGTAGAAAAATTAGCAAATCAGTTTGGATTCGAATTTAACAATAATGAAAAACTAAGTTTGCACAAGAAAAAACATTCCCTTGTAACAGAAAAAACCGAAGATAGATTTGCCCTCTGGGTCTTATCTTCGATGGGGTTATTCGATATGATGTATATCCATGATTCATATTGGCCGATTCCACATATTATTGACATGGGGGGGCATGGTGCTGAATCCATTAAAGGAACTTTTTCTCCAATGAAATTTGAAGATTATATCAAACCCAAAAAAGTCAGCACTAAAGCCAAGTTTTCCCGTAAAGGGCTTAGATATATGCGGGAAGCGAAAGAGGCTAACATTGTCCATGATTCAATACGTTCTGAATTGTCTAGCGCACTAGCAACAAGCGGTATTGATTTAGATGAGTTTGCTTCAATTCAATGGCATTACTTGTCCTACAAATCTCCAATTGCAAATGGCAGATTTTTAGATTGTTCCTCGATCGGAATAAGGCCATTTATCCAGCACAATTTGTTTGCATTATCTGTCTCTGAAATCAATCCTTTCAAGCAGGCAAAGAGGGGAGAGCCTACTATGCTTCATGACATGTTGATTTTACTATATCCAGAATTAGCAGCTGTCGGGTTTGAAAATGAAAAGTCCAATGTTTCAGAGGAATACATCCAATCCAGATTAGAAGCATTGGGTGGTCGGTTGCAGTTATCAGAAAGTGAACCATACGCGATTTATGGAAAAATTTCGGATTTGAGAAATGGACCGCCCACTGCATTTTTGAACATGGTAAAGCATGATTTCGGACCAGATGATAATGACATGAAGTCGATTCATGGAGCACTAGAACGCACATGGAGTAAAATTAGCAATAAAGAAGTGAAGGCCGCTTATCAAACAGCATATGATACTGCAATCGAGAGGTTAACTGACCCTGACTATTATCCACCAAGTGCAGGAACCCCTGCTGCAAAAATTATCTCACTTTCATTGCTTGATTCAATCTCTTGAACATGAATTTTGGATGGATCCCTCTAAGCAGTTACTTAGTGTGTTTAGAATCTAAAGTAGATGAAATCGATTGCTTCTGGCTGGTCTTACGAGACTGGAGGTGGCGCCTCAAGAGAGATCCCTTCTGTACCATTAATCGAAGACAAATAATCAGAGTATGGCATTGATCTACTCTATTTTAGCTAGAGAGTCATAAAGTCTGGTGATTTTCTTTGCGAGAATTGGCCAATCTCGTTCTGCTTTGACCCACTCACGGGCTTGCTTACCTAGTCTATTTCTCAACTTTGAATCAGAGATCCCTAACTCCAAAGCATCCGTTAAGGAATTGACATCATCTTTCTTGAACAATAGTCCCGTCACTTCATGGTTGACGATTTCCTCAAGGGCGGCAACATCGGATGCGATGACCAACTTCTCCATCGCCATCGCCTCAAACGGTTTCAATGGACTGACCATTTCAGTCACAGGCAAAGATAAACGTGGGAAAGGTGCGATGTCAATCAGAGAATAATAACTCTCAACCTCCTCGTGTGGTACTCTTCCGGTGAAAATGAAATGCTCTGATGCCGAAGATTTTGCTGCATGATTCTCTAATAATTGTGAGGCAGCCCCGTCGCCTACGATTAGAACTGTGAAATTTTCAATCCCTCTTTGAATGAGGTTTTCAGCCGCTTCAACCAAGAGATTCAAACCTTCGTAATCAACAATGCTACCAACGTATCCAATGACAACATTGCCTTTTGTTCCCAATGTTTTCTCCAAATCTCTGTCTACTGGACGAGGAGTGAAACGATCCACATGCACACCATTGTGTACTAGAGTGATTTTGTTCGGATCAACACCTCTGGAAACCATCTCATCCGCAAGGGCTTGAGTGATACAAATCACCGCGGTTGCATCCTT
>JASLKH010000018.1 GCA_030747675.1 Candidatus Thalassarchaeaceae archaeon
AAAAGAGCTAGAGAAGAGGGTGTCGATCCGAGTGAATTACGGATAGAAGAAGATGAAGCCGGATTCAAAAAGGAAGTTTACTGGGTGAGAAATGCCGGTGAAAATGATTTGGATGTCCCCATGTTCTTGCGTCCAACATCCGAAACTGCGATGTACACGATGTTTCCATTATGGGTAAGGTCACATGCTGATTTACCTCTAAAAACATACCAAATTGTGAATACTTTTAGGTATGAAACTAAACAAACACGTTCATTCATCAGAGTGCGGGAAATCCATTTCTTCGAAGCCCACACTGCGCACATCGACGAGGATTGCGCCACTCGGCAAATAGAGGAAGATCTCGAAATTGTAGGTCGTTTGATGGAAAGGATGGCATTACCTGTAATCATTTCAAAACGGCCCGTGTGGGATACATTCCCAGGTGCTTGGTATACAATCGCGATTGATGTTGTAATGCCTAATGGTCGCACCTTACAAGTCGCATCCGTACACCATTACAAGGATCAATGGGCAAAAGCATTCGATTTGACCTATGCCGATTCAGATGGTGAGTCTCACTATTGCCATCAAACTACATATGGAATGTCGGAGCGTTTACTTGGCGCAGTCGTTGGCATTCATGGCGATGATTCTGGCTTGATTTTCCCTCCTGATGTAGCTCCTATTCAAGTTATCATAATGCCAGTTGCGAGTCACAAATCTCCTGATGTTGATTCAACAGTATCTGATGTTGTTAACAAATTACGCGATTCTGGAATTCGCTGTAAAGTGGATAATCGTGATTTGCGTCCAGGGCAGAAATACTATGATTGGGAAATTAAAGGAGTACCACTTCGATTGGAGATAGGACCAAGGGACGTAGAATCTGGAAATGCCTTTGCAGCCCGACGAACTGGGGGGAAGGAACCAATTCCATTAGCCGAAATATCTGTTCAAGTGAAATCTCAGTTACAGATTGTACAAGATGAATTAACTGTTCGAAGTAAGGTACATTTCTCTAATTCAGTGATTGAACTGGACAATCTTCAAACCCCAATTGAAGAAGGTAAAATTTACTCTGTAGCATTTGACGGTAATGATGCCGATGCAGAATTACTGGAAAAGACAACTGGTCTGGCAATTTTAGGTGACTCAATTGACGAATATCAAGAAGACCGCCCATGCATAATCACAGGGAATTTGACCCGAAGATGTCAGCACCTAGCAAGGATGTACTGACTATTTTCGAATCCCTTTCCACATTAGGGCCATACATAGAATTGCAAGACCAATATCTGGTATTCCAATAGAACCTGATTCGCTCCATGCAATATATTCATCCATTCTGAAAAAATCCATCCAGTTTAGTTTCATACTAACGCCACATGTATCATGTGATACCTTTGGACATGTCGCGACAAAATTTCCAAGCCCATAGAATAAATTTACAATTACAGTGATTAAGCCCGTGAATCCGGCGCCAATTTGCACCATTCCTAGCAATGATCTCCCCTCCTCATCACCTTCCTCTAAATCAAATGTTGCAGTGGGTACTGGAGGCATGTCTCCGGGCATTGGTAGAGGTACCCCCTCGTCAGGAATGACTTCGATTAACAAGTCTTCTCCATCAATATCGGAAAACTGTTCTGCGAGGGCTCTCTTAGTTGAACCTCGAGATATACCAACATCTTCGAGGAATTCCGAACCATAAATGCGCTCAGCCAAACTTGCAAGAACAGGGTCATCTGCAATTTCCTCAGGTGAAAGCTTCCCGTCAAGGAGTTCCTTCACTCTGCTATTGTCTTCAGAAATAGGCTCCCCTCAGATAACGCGGGTATGGCACTATTCATCAAGCCTGTGGCTGTGGTGACTGAAGAAATAATCTATTTTCGCTTCAAAACTCGTTGCACTGCTTCGATAATGTCCTCTTTTGTTAAGTTGTAATGGCTCATTAATTCACTTGGTTGCCCACTTTGCCCAAATTTATCTTGAACACCAACCATTTCTACTGGTATTCGGCGACTGAAATCAAGTCCAACCAATGCTTCGGCAACAGCGCTACCCAATCCTCCAATCACATTGTGGTCTTCAGCAGTGACTATTGCACAGGTCATACAGGCAATATCGTACAAACTACTTACATCAAGTGGTTTGATAGTATGAACATCAATGATTGTGGATTTTATCCCCATCTCTTCTAGTATTGAATGCGCAGAAAGTGCTTCTTGAACCATTACGCCACAAGCAAGGATTGCAACATGATTTCCTTCTTTAAGGTACGAAAATTGCCCGATCCGTAAATTTGAAGCTTCTTCCTCAGTGTATATTCGAGAAGTTTTGTTGCGAACAGTGCGTGTGTATGAAGGGGAATCATGGTCCTTTAGGGCAAGTGTTAGTGCCTTGGTCGATACATCATCACAGGGATGAAGTACAGCCATATTAGGTAATGTGCGGTATATACCAAGGTCCTCAATAGATTGGGCACTACTACCATCAGTGCCTGTATGGATGCCACCGTGACTTCCACACAGATGGACGGCCAAATTTGGGCGTGCAATTCCATTTCTTACTTGTTCAAATCCACGCTCTGTGAAAATAGCAAAAGTCGATGCAAAGGGTATGTATCCGCTACTTGCTAACCCTGCAGAAACAAGCATCATGTTTTGTTCTGCAATTCCCAAACTGACAGTATGTGATGGTTTTTGAGATCTGAATAAACATGATTTAGTTGATTTTCCAAGATCTGCTTCGATAACTACTACTTTGTCATCTTCAAGCATTTCAAGCAATGCTGCACCATAACCATCCCGACTTGCGCCGCCAGAACTTGGAGCACTCATTGCAATTCCCCCATTGCGATTTTATATTGTTCATCATTGGGGGCGGAGCCATGGAATTTCGGATTATTTTCCATAAATGAAACACCTTTTCCTTTCACTGTATGCATAACTATGCATGATGGTTTATTCGTATTAGCTTCGGCCCAATCCAATGCGTTTACAATTTCTGTCATATCATGGCCGTCTATTTCAGTAACATTCCATCCGAACGCTGCAAATTTTCCAGCAACATCGAACATCCGCATTTGGACCTCACAAAAATCATCATTTTGGATATTATTTCTATCAACTACAACATTTAGGTTTCCCATTTCATGATGTGCTGCAGCCATGGCACCTTCCCATATTTGCCCCTCTTGCAATTCACCATCGCCTAGCATAACCCAAGTCTGCCTCTCGCTGCCATCAAGATTAGCTGCAATAGCACAACCAAGTCCGAAAGAAACTCCCATTCCAAGACTTCCTGCGCTGAAATCAACTCCAGGGCACCATTTCATGTCAACATGTCCTTGACAAATACCACCAAATCTTCGATAAGAATCAAAATCACTAGATTCAATAAATCCACGTTGTCCTAATACTGAATAAACGCCTGGACTAGCGTGCCCTTTACTCATTATAAATCGGTCACGGTCTTCCCATTTTGGTTTGTTAGGATCAACACGCAATTTATGTCCATAGAGTCCGACCAACATGTCAATTGCACTTAATGAACCACCTGGATGTCCAGCCTGTGCCTTCCACACCATTGTTACTATGTCACGCCTGCATTGAAGAGCCATCTCGTTTAACTCCTCGATACTGAGGCCCATACCATTACCCATGCTGCCCAACCTTCAATGGAGGGCCTTTGAGTATTACCACGTGACATACTAGTTCAATGGGGTGATTGTGGCACCTTAACGGCTGCAATAAATCTGCGTATGCCATCAACGGCAACAGCAATCCAGTCAATGAATAAATTACCCTTTCCATTCTTTGAAGGAGGCATACTTCTTGTCGCCAACCATGTGAATACTCCGAAGAACCAAAGGAAAAATCCGAGTGAAAGTAACGGTCCAAGCGTTCCAAGTAAGCCAAATGCGCCGCGTACTGGTATGTCTGCCATGATGAATATGGCAACAATAACTCCCATCAAGGCCTCTCCGGCAATCATTCCTGCAGACAGCAACAACCCTTTGGATGAAATTTCTTTACCAGCTGTAATGGCATCAGGACTTGGGTCTCCGCTAAGTGTTCCATCTATTCGAAGATGTGCAGAACGAAGCACAAAGTAACTTAGCAAACCACCCAAAAATATTGTTGCCGATAGATAAACTGGTAAATACATGCCAATTGCAACAGACATAACAGGTAATCCTTTCCAAATTATCAGTATTGCAATTAGTACACCAAGTGCGAGCATTGGGTAGTTTACTGTACCTCCAAATATTCCTTCAATCAGTGTCCCTATAATATCTGCTTGAGGAGCAGGCAATGCGTCTTTGCATGTCGGATCAGATTCAGGAGGGTTTTCCATGCAATGTGTGGTTGTGATACGGAAGGCATTATTCAGTACTTGTAGAGTTAATGGTGTGACAACAGCACCAGTAAT
>JASLKH010000019.1 GCA_030747675.1 Candidatus Thalassarchaeaceae archaeon
AACTACCGGGTGATGGCACCATCAAGATTTTTCCAGGTAACTATACTGATTACCTTCGGCGCAAGGGCCCGGGGTGAAAATATGCTTGATGTGTTGGGAGCCGCAAAGAAATTACGTGATGAGGCAACTAATTTGATTCCAGCGTTGTTAGCTGATTGCAAGCAAATTGATTGGATATATAACCCACTTGATTATGCATGGGAGCCTCATTCAGAATGGATTCGGCGTTTCTCAATAAATGGAGCCAGCACCCTACTCGTCGGAATGAATCCAGGTCATGGAATGGGGAATACCGGAGTGCCATTTGGATGTCCTGAACAAGTACGAGATTTTCTATCAATTACTGGCTTCGAGGTACACCAACCCCCACGAACGCATCCAAAACGGACCGTTTATGGTCTGGATTGCCCCAAACCGGAGGTTAGTGGACAAAGGATCTGGTCGTTTCTAGCTAAGCATTATGGAACACCCGAAGAAGTTAGTGAACACATCTACATCGTGAATCACTGTCCACTCTGGATGTTCAATGAAGCAGGGCAAAATATCACTCCAGACAAATTGACTGGAGATGCTGCAAAGCGACTCAAAGAAATCTGTAATGAACACCTGCGTTCAATTGTAAAAATAATGGATATCAAGCGAGTGATTGGAGTGGGACGATACGCGCAAAGGCAAGCCGCGGCATTATTCAATGAAATTGATGTTGACTGGGTACCTCATCCAAGCCCTGCGTCTCCTTTTGCAAATCGCAATGGTGGAGCCGATTGGAGAGTTGCTTTCTCCGAAGTATTGAGGATTTAAAGGCTCAATACGCAAGGGAGAATGTTAAGAGAGGCCTTCTAGCCTACGCAATCCATGATAACACCTCAGTACCTGTTTTATAATGCCGAAAAATATGGTAATATGCCGGCGATGTCGACAAGAAAAGGAGAAGCACAAAGAGACGTCCCTTGGGAATGGAATACCGATACATGGTCAGATGTTCTTTCCAAGACTTTAGCCATTGCCAAATCACTGCACGCGATGGGTTATGAAAAACATGACAAACTCAGTATATACTCATACAATAGACCTGAGTGGTTTCTGCTATATGCGGCTTCACAAATGCTCAATGGTGTCGCAGTTGGCGTATACCATACTTGTTCTCCTGAAGAAGTTGAATGGGTTGTCGGCAACTCTGAATCAAAGTTTGTCTTTGTCGGAACCAACCCTCAGAGTGGTGGAGATTCCCAGAAAATGCCAAACACCCGAATGGACAAAATCATGGACAACCTTCCATTGATTGAAAATGCAATTGTTCTTGACAATTCTGGGTCAATGACACATGAAAATACAATCTCTTGGGCAGATTTCCTCGCCAAAGGAGAAGGTGTTGATGAAGCTGTGATTAAACAACGAATGAATGCAGTTGATCCTCATGACACCTGTGCCCTAATCTACACTTCTGGAACCACAGGCAATCCAAAGGGAGTTGAATTGAGCTACGATAATTTCACATTCGAATTAGATGCCATCGAACAAGTAATCACTTTTTCACCAGGAGATTGTTATGTTTCATGGCTTCCTTTGGCTCACGTATTCGGCCAAGTCGCCGACAATCACCTGTGGGTACGCGATGCTATGCACTTGCACGTGGTCGACAATGCATTACATGCAGTTGATTATGCAAAGAAGGTTCAGCCTGCATTATTTATTGGTGTCCCGCGTATCTATGAGAAGGTATACTCGAACCTCAAGAGTACCTTGGATTCCAAGGCAATCATCAGAATCGGACTCAAGATTCCAGGGTTGAAGAAGGTCTTGCAAAAAGCTGTCAAAAAGAAGATTGGGATGGTCAACTGCAAGTATGCCATTACTGGTGCAGCACCAATCAATCCAGATATTCTGAAGTTATTCCATCACATTGGTGTCCCCCTCTACGAAGGATATGGGATGACTGAGACCACAGCTGGAGCTTCACTCAATTACAAGAACAATATGAAAATTGGTTCTGTTGGCCAGATGATGCCTGGAACTGAATTGAAAACGGATACTGATGGAGAAATCATGTTCAAAGGTCGCCACGTAATGAAGGGCTACTACAAGAATCCGGAAGCCACTGCAGAGGTTATGGATGGAGAGTGGTTACGTTCGGGTGACATAGGTAAGATTGATTCAGATGGATTCGTAAGTATCACAGGACGAAAAAAGGAATTGTACATTAGCTCCGGTGGAAAGAATATCGCTCCCCTCGTAATTGAAGAAACTATGAAGGGCATCCCACTCATATCTCAATTCTTCTTAGTTGGAGATCAACGCAAGTTTTGTAGTGGCCTTGTCACATTAGATGTCTCGGCTATTTTACGAGACAAATTTGGTATGGATGGTGCTCATTTACCCAAGGATCCTGCCAAGCAAATTGCACTACTGAATGAGCAAGGACATCAGTTGTCAGAGTATACCGATAGTCCGGAAATTCATGCAGAAATTATGGCGCAAGTCGATGAATTGAACGACAAATTCGCTCCGCCTGAACAGGTGAAGAAATTCACAATCTTGCCTAGAGACTTCACCGTTGACGATGGAGAGTTGACACCCACATTGAAGATTCGACGAATCCAAATTCGGGAAAATTGGGGTTCAGAAATCGAAGATATGTACGCATGAAACCAAACATCTCGCGTATGCGCCCGGTGGCCTACGGCCACCGCCGATGAACTCAAGGGCCAGTCATAGGTCCCCACAACATGGCAAGTAATACGGCCACAACACACTCTGGCCCAGAGGGTGGTGCATTTGATGCCACTGGGGTCCCATTACGCGTGATCACAGCTGCATCTCTTTTCGATGGTCATGATGCGGCAATCAATGTCATGCGAAGACTCATTCAAGCTGCAGGTTGTGAAGTAATTCATCTTGGGCATGATCGCAGTGCCTTAGATGTCGTTAAAGCAGCAATTGAGGAAGATGCGCATGCAGTTGCCTTGACATCTTACCAAGGCGGCCATATGGAATATTTCACCTACATTCGAGAATTATTAGATGCTGCAGGTAGACCCGATATCAAAATCTTTGGTGGCGGTGGGGGGACAATAACTCCTCCAGAAATTCGCGATTTACATGCTGCAGGAATTACAAGAATCTACAGCCCAGATGATGGGCGCCAAATGGGACTATTGGGTATGATTGACAATCTAGTAAGTTTAGCATCAGAATATGATTTAATGTCTGGACCTTCGAACCTAGATGGCCCTGTTACACCAGAAAAACGTGAAAAAGTTGCGAGACTGATCAGTTTTGCTGAAAACGAAGATCCGGTGAAGTTTGCACAGATGCTCAAAACCTGCCGATCAAGACCGATTGAATCAAGAGTCCCTGTAATTGGATTTACTGGTACAGGAGGTGCAGGAAAATCGAGTTTACTGGATGAATTAATGAGAAGAATTACTACCCAGAATCCCGAGTTAAACATAGCACTATTGTGTACAGACCCGACTAGAAAAAGAACTGGGGGGGCTTTACTTGGAGATAGGATTCGGATGAACTCGTTGACAAGTGACCGAATATTCATGCGCAGTTTAGCCAGCCGGACAAGTGGTAAAGAAATCTCTGACAAAACACGTGAAGCAATTGAAGTGTGCCAAGCAGTGGGTTACGACTTGATATTTGTTGAAACCAGTGGAATAGGTCAAGGAAGTGATGCAATTACTGAAGTCAGCGATATCAGTCTTTACGTCATGACAAGTGAATTTGGCGCTCATACTCAGTTGGAAAAAATTGAGATGCTGGATGTTGCTGATATTGTGATATTGAACAAGTTTGAGAAACGGGGGGCAGAAGATGCACTGCGGGCTATTCGGAAGCAAGTTAAGCGAAATAGAAACCTATTCGATTTAGATGATTCTTCTCTTCCTGTCGTTCCCACAATTGCTAGCCAATTTGCAGACCCTGGTGTGGATCTATTGTGGGAAAGACTAGCAGCATTACTTGTTGAACGTAACAATATGGTCCTTGCCGCAATGATGCCAAATCTACCTGAATCTGGAATGCCTGAGCCCAAACACATTATTCCTCCAGAAAGAATTCATTATCTTGCTGATATTTCACGAACAATTCGTGATTATCATTCTCGAACTAATGAAATGACTCAAAAAGTTCGATTAGTTCAGCAATTGGAAGCAACGGCAACACATATGGCTGGATTAGCAGATGGTACTGGAAGCACTCTTTCAATGGGAGCCGCAAGTGCGGTTGCTGACATTAGAATGCAAGCAGAGGAAATTCGGAATACGATACATCCTATCGTTTGGAAAATGATAGCTGAGCATGAAGATAGGGTCAAACAATATCGATCTGGGACATATACTTACCAGGTCAGGGGAAGAGATTTTTCAGTAAATACAACCACTAAATCATTGGCACACACAGCAATTCCGAGAGTGGCTCTCCCCAATTTTGCAGATGCTGGAGATTTACTAGGTTGGTTACGATGCGAAAACGTTCCAGGTTCTTTCCCTTACACTTCGGGGGTCTTTCCATTCAAGAGAGAAGATGAGTTACCAACTCGAATGTTTGCAGGAGAAGGCCCTGCATCGAGAACCAACAAACGATTCCATTACCTATCAAAAGGAGAAGATTATGCTAGACTTTCAACTGCTTTTGATAGCGTTACACTTTACGGCCGAGACCCCCACACTCGCCCAGATATTTATGGGAAGGTTGGAGAATCTGGCGTCAGTATTTACACTGTAGATGAAATATCTACATTGTTCGATGGGTTCGACCTCTGTGGTTCCAATACAAGCGTTTCAATGACAATTAATGGACCTGCAGCAATCATCCTTGCAATGTTTTTCAATGCTGCAATCCGTCAACAAGTTGCCAAATTCAGGGGCGAAAAAAATCGAGATCCCAATGAAGATGAGTACAATGAGATATCTAGACACACCCTTCAAACTGTTCGAGGAACTGTGCAAGCTGATATTTTGAAAGAAGATCAAGCACAAAACACATGTATTTTTTCAACTGAATTTAGCCTGAAACTAATGGGTGATGTACAGCAATTCTACATAGATAACAGTATTCGAAATCATTACTCAGTCAGCATCTCAGGATATCATATCGCTGAAGCAGGGGCTAATCCAATTAGCCAACTTGCTTTCACCCTTGCAAATGGTTTCACCTATGTAGAATATTATCGAAGTAGGGGGATGAAAATCGATGATTTCGCTCCTAATCTTTCTTTCTTCTTCTCGAATGGACTTGATCCAGAATATACAGTCATTGGTCGAGTTGCGAGGAGAATCTGGGCAGTTGCAATGCGAGACCTCTATGGTGGAAATGAACGGTCTCAGAAATTGAAGTACCATATTCAGACCTCAGGTCGATCTTTACATGCCCAAGAAATCGACTTTAATGATATTCGAACTACCTTGCAAGCACTTTTGGCTATACAAGATCAAGCCAATAGTTTACACACTAACGCGTATGATGAAGCCATTACAACCCCCACAGAAGAGAGTGTGCGTCGTGCATTAGCAGTACAACTCATTGTCAACAAAGAAAGTGGATGGACTAAAACTGAAAACACACTACAAGGCTCTTTCATCGTTGATGAATTAACGGAACTTGTAGAAGAAGCAGTCTTAGCTGAATTTGAGCGGATTGCGGAAAGGGGTGGCGTACTTGGAGCAATGGAAACCATGTATCAACGCGGGAAAATCCAAGATGAATCTCTGTATTATGAAGAACAAAAACACTCTGGAGAATTACCAATAACTGGTGTCAATTTCTTTGAAAACCCAAATGCGGCATCCTTTGATGAATCAAGTGCTGATGATTTCAACATGGAATTGGCTCGAGCAACGCCTGAAGAAAAGCAAGGTTGTCTTTCTCGCTTAGCACAGTTCCACAAAGAACATGAAAAAGAAACGCCAGAGGCACTTGATCGACTTCAACAAGTCGCTAGAACGGGTGGAAATGTTTTCGCTGAATTGATGGAGACTGTGAAGGTGGCAAGTTTAGGCCAAATCACAGATGCTCTATTCGAAGTCGGTGGCCAATATCGACGCAATATGTGATAGTTACAAGTTACCAGTCATCTCAATTGCGAAAATGAAAAAGGCAAAGCCGACAAATGGGAATGAGGCAAGGGCAATTGCACCACCAACCCCCAACGCCTTTCTACCAGATGAGAAGCCAATAGCAGTCATTACGAGACCAATGACTGGGAAGCCGCAGCAAAGAATACCTGAAAATGCTTGAAGGGTACTTGCAGTGTTGTAATCATCATCTGCAGTATAATCAATTTCTCTTTCAATCGTAATTATACGTTCATCACCTTTGTCGTGCCCATCATCGTATTGCAGAATACCTGTTGAACGTGTCCAATTACCAACTACTCCTCCACACTCATCATCGTCTGGATCAGATTCGCACCTGAGTTCTAGAATGACCACATCTTGGTTCTCTGGCATATAATCCCCAGAATTACCAAAGTTTGCATCGTCATCAGTATGGCAGTAATAAAGAAGCAGTTTGTGCTCCAAACTACAACCTTGGATCCATTCATCATCTTCTAGAGTAATTGTCCCTTCATATGCTGTACCATTTACCTTATCCAATGTTACATCATGATACTCATAAGGGTCTCCAGGCATGATTGCACTTGCAATGATAATGAGAAGCATTGGCAAAATCATGAAAACCATTGGTACTCCAAAGCCGAGGAAAAATTGCTTCCAAACAAAGGGTTCCTTCTGTACTGCAACCATATTCCCATCCGGGCCCGTTACAAACTCTACATTTGATGAGTCAGTTGGTGTGTACCCTGACACAATTGGAGTTTCAATAGACGACGTTTCACCGCTAATTAGGATTGAAGCGGGTGGCGAGGATTCATCTTCCATACCTTTCGGCAACAGTTACACCATAAAAGGGAAGGGCAACAAATGATTCAGAAAATAAAAAAAAAAGTGATTCAAGGGCAACCGAAGTCGCCCTTGAACCACCCGTATGTTATCTTGAGGGTTTGCCTAATTCGGCTCACTCTTCTTCGCCTAGAATCTGATCGCCGACCATCAATGCAGCTGCTGCACCGATACCACCAACAATCATGGTTCCTAGAATGTTAACGAAGTTGTCCTGGGTCCATGCAGACTCAACGATCATACCGCCAAGTGCACTAGCCGAGGATAGAGTAACACCTGCGAGGACTAGGATTGCAGCGAAAGCTCCAGATTCCCAACCTGCTCCAAGGCGGTCCCATACAATCATCATCAAAAAGCCACCGACCAATGCAGTAACTGCACCAGTTGCTTCAAGCTTATCGGCGTCCGCGAAGGAGCTACCATCTAAGCTTTCAGCCTGCCAAAAGATGATGCCTGCAGCAATTAGACCACCAAGGATCTGCATGCTGAAGTTTGTTGCACCCTTCTGCCAGTCAGTTCGTCCTGAGGCCATGTTGCCGATTGTAAGTATTGGCAAAATTTCGGAGCCCTTGAAGGTCATCCACATTATTGCCAAACAAACACCAGCTGCACCAGCCATTGCTGCAGTTCCATGACCATCTTCGCCATTTGCTGCCATATCTCCAAACACCAATAGCGTAACAGCCAAGCTTCCTACAAACTCAGCCATCATGCTCTTTGTATCCATTCCATCCGTCATATTTTCATATCCTGCTCTAACTATCGAGCGTGTTCGCCTTACTCGGTCAGTATATAAATGGCGCCCCCGGAAAATGTTCATAAATACTCATTTTTAGACACTTTTTAAGAATCCGGTGTAATTTACTACACCGCCTTATTTCTTTTAAAATGGCTCGCAGTAAGCTGTTTTACCTTTGGCAACGTGTGCAATGGTATGTGGAACGACCCTGATGAATTGATTTTTTGATGATATTTGTGCAATTATTATTCTTACACATCTCTCCTTCTCTGTCATAAACTGAAAACCCGTGTGAAAAATAACCTAATTTACCATTTACATCTACAAATTGGCCATCCTTCAGAGTTGAACCTCCTGAATCAATTGCTTCCTTGAGAACTTCAACTGTACATTTGTGAATACGATTTGCCATCGTAGAACTGACATTGGATGCCTTACGATTAGGGGATATCCCAGAACGATAAAGGATCTCACTAGCATAAATATTGCCAATCCCAACGACAACGTGTTGATTCATTAATACTGATTTGATTGCTGACTTTCTATTTTTGATTGAAGAATGTAGTATCTCGCCATCCCAATTGCTTGAAAGGGGCTCAGGCCCTAATTTGATTAACAAAGGATGGTTTTGGCCCCTTTCAAAAAGGTCGATAATTCCAAATCTCCTGGGATCTGTATATACTGCGGTTGAATTGTCATCAAGATGGATGACTACATGATCATGCTTTTCCGGTGTTCCTCTCAAATTTTCCAACTTGAAACGACCGGTCATTCCAAGGTGAACAAGTAAAGTCGAATTATTTTCAAGTTCAATCAAGATGTATTTTGCTCTACGATTTATTGATTTTATTTTCAACCCCTCAATTGATTTCATGTTCGAAGGGAAGGGGAAACGTAAGCCATCTCTATTCAACTCAATCTTCACAATATGCTTACCAATCAAATGTCCTGCAAGCCCACGACAAACAGTTTCAACTTCAGGAAGTTCAGGCATATTTTCACAACCGGATGTGGAAAAGGACATGTTGATCTTCCCAACCAGCGAGATTAATTCGTTCAATTAATTCAAAACCGGCTTTTTGAATAGACGATTCGGCATGATCAAATTGGGCCATATCTCCTCCAGATATACGCCGTTCACTTGCTGCTTTCAACGAAAGGATACCAGTGCCACCAGGTTCAAGGAATCGATTGCAAGACGCAATAAACAACTCAACCTGCCATGCTTGGCTTACATCCTGAAACAACCATGGAACTTTTGAATTCAAGAATGGTGAAATTAAGGATTCATTTCGAGCGTCGGCAAGAATTGGAATTAATCCTGGCCTTCTTTCAGATAACCGAATTAAATCTCTAATGCACCTTGGAGATAGATCAACGGCAATTATGGCACCACCCAAATGATTTTTTGAGCCACATAGATGGTCATGTAGATGACTAATCGTTGTTCCATGTCCGGCTCCCAAATACAAACAAGTGTCACCTGGAGCCGGAACAAGAGTTTCTGGTTCAATATTAGCACGTAATATTCCTGCACCTAATTTAGAGGAGCGAGGGTCCCATTGACGCCATTCTTTTCTCCCATCACGCTTGAGCCTCTCTCCACGAATACTTACTCCTTTGACACCATTTCGTGACCAAAGTCCTCTACCTTCAATTCTAATACGCTCTGAAATATCACGTACACGTGCCAAAAATTCACCTCCAACGGCTAGTGGGATTGGGGTATCTCTCACGGATTTCATAAACCAAATTCTCAATTTTCCCGACCTGCTTAGAACCCCAGGTTTCTCCACCGAAATGATCTACTCTTGCAGCAATTGCTGCTTTAGAGGCAAGCATTCTCGAAATTTTTCCTCGAACCCATCTTGGGCTACGACAAATCCATGGATGCTGGAATATGTGCCCATGCTTTGGTGGATTAGTACCTTGACGTAAATGTGAGAAGAACGCCTTTTCAGCACCAAGAACTTGTATCGTACCTGCGGGAAAACGGGCTAATCGGGCACGCCCGTGTGCTGTAACACAAAGTTGTGCAGCTAATATCGGGCCAAGTAAAAGAGACAAGGAAGGTAAGTGTTCGGTTGCCAATTCGCGAACTGCTTCCTCTAAATTATTCAAACAATCAGCCTGTGATAATGTTGACACAGCCCAGCCATGTACTCCTTCCCATTCAGATAAACCAACTTCAGCATTTGTGGGTGTGACATCAAGAATTATGGCCAAATCATCTAAACTTTGAGATGATGTAGTAGCTTTCACAATCTCAGAACGCCTCTTATCTAAATCAAGACTCGATAAAAATAAACCAACCCATTCCACAATTCGTGATTCCAAAGTGTTGTGTGATGCACGCATCTCATCCATAGCCCGAACAAGGTGTTCGAGACGACGATCTGGATCATGGGCTGCTGCAGCTACACCTAATTTGGCGAGAGATATGGAAGCGTTTTGCAACAATATCAACTCTTCATCGCTTAATTCAGGCCAATAAAAATCGCATTCAGATGGTGTACAGTACGTCGCTTCAGGAAATCGATTGGAAAGTTCTAACGCTTCAGATGTCATACGTCCTTTCGCTATTGTTGAAAGACGATCTGTTGTTACACCAACTGTTCGTTGGGTCGTCCAAATTGACTCATCAATACAACGACCTTCTTCGTCAAAGATTCGCGCTAAACGCCAATCCCAAACTAGTTGCATGTACATCGCAAGTACACATTCCCTTTCAATCAGTCCCAAAGCAATTGTAAAAAAAACAAAACAAAAGCATGGACATATATAAGAGGAAAGATTCAGCCGGTGACGTATGTTCTGCCCCAAGTGCGGTTCCCTCGCATATCCAAATGCGAAAGGTTTCATCCGTTGTCCAAATGGTAATTGCCTATACGACGGGCACATTTCAGGAAAAGATTCTGCAGATGTTGAAGATGGTGACAGCGCATATATCGAAGACCCAATTACTGGTAAAAGAGTCGATTTGATGAATTTTGATTCGGCCAGTAAAGCATCTTCAATGAAACATCTTACAGAGGTAATCGATGACTCTCAACTCCAAAGAGGCGTGTTGACAACAAAAACCTACACTTGTCCGAAATGCGATTCTGATCAAGTCTTTGCCGAGTTACAACAAACTCGGTCATCTGATGAACCTGAAACTCGAATATTAACTTGCAAAGATTGTGGCAAAGGATGGCGAGAATACTAAATTCTACGCTGAATTACCTTCAATGTCTGATGTCAACCCTTTTGAGCCCCCTCAGTTCAGACGAATTTTGTAGGGGCGGTAAGTATGTTGAACATCACTGCAAAGCAAGACACAATGCGCACAATCGTTGACATTCTGACTGTGTTAGTTGAAGAAGCGAAATTCAATTTTTCAGGCGACCATATTGAAGTGCGAAGTGTAGACCCTTCCCACGTCGCAATGATACGAATGGAAGTTGATTCAGCAGCATTTGAAGCATGGGAAAGCGAAGATTGTTCAGTTGGCTTTGAATTGTCAAAATTACGTGACCTTATCGGATTAGCAGGAGCAGAAGATCTAATTGAGCTGCAATATGATGAAAATGATGGGCGTGTTAATATTCAAGTTGGAGAAATCAATCGAGTGATTCGACCATTGGATCGGGCCGCGATGGTTGAGCCCCGGGTTCCTGAAGTTCCACTTACAAGTCGAGCAACTCTTTCCGGCATCAAATTTAGTCGGGCTCTTCGAGCTGCTAAGCAAGTAGGGGATTTGGTCACATTATCTCTAAATTCACAATCATTCAGCGTAAATGTGAGTGGAGATACGGATTCCGTGAATGTCACTTACGAAGCAGGAGAAATGGAAGAGTTAGTTTGCGACGGACCCGTAAGAAGTCAATACAGTTTAGCCTACCTTCAACCATTAGCAAAGAGAATTGAAAACATAGTTGATAGTGTTGCAATCAATTTTGGAGAGAATTATCCACTGAAATTAGAATTTGAATTTGCCAATGGTGCAGGTAGATGTGTATATTTCCTAGCACCACGAATTGAAGGTGAAGCCTGAAGTATCTATTAGTGATGTTCTTCACCATTTAACCCATCAGCATTGATAGATAATGAATTGTCGGCCCACCATGGCGGATGATTCCAGAGTCTGCATATTAATCCCGACTCTGCGCAACGCAAGTGAACTTGATATTACCCTTTCTGGGCTTAATTCACAGAATTGGGGGGGCGAATTACAAATTGTGGTTGTAGGGCCAACAGGCGACCCAGGAGAGTATATTTCTGAAAAACATGGGGCTCAATGGATTGATGATGCTGGGAGTCGTACTCGTGCTGATGCTTGCAATGTTGCATTGAAGGAAATAGATTCAGATTTTGTTTTCTTCACTGATGATGATGTATGGATTCCAGAAGATTGGGTTTCCAACCTTGTTCGTTGGTTCGAAAAAGATGAGGTCGCAGGAGTGGGTGGCCCCAATTTCGCCCCACCGGATGAAAGATCAACATTCTGGCAACGAGTAATTGATGTCACATTCTGCTCGAAATGGGTTACTGCTGGAACAAATTATGGAAATCGTGGTGATCAGCAATTAACTCCTGCCAACCAATTGCCAGGGGTAAATGCTGCATATCGAAAAAGTGTGTTAGATGAAGTGAATGGATTTGACAAGGGGGCAATTGGTTGTGAAGATGCTATGATGGATTACCGTATTGAACAAGCCGGTTACAAATTATGGCAAGATCGTGATGCGATAATATGGCATAGAAGGCGAGATCCTAAGCGCGTTCGAAAGCAGATCAGAAATTATGGGCTAGTGAGGATCCTAGCCTCTCATCAACATCAAGGAATGCATGCTTGGAGTCACACGGCTGTAGGTTTGTTCCCTCTTTTAGTTCTGACATCTCTACTTTCATTCGGAATTGGAGCAATGTGTGGAGGTATTGCATGGCCCGAGTTTTGGGACATTAGCACAAATACCATCCCCATGGGGTGGGAACGAGTTGCAGTTCATACTCCAGTGTCATTAGCAGGGTTTTACATTGGATTATGTTGGCTAGGTGCTGTAAAAGGAAATTCCCCTTCTCGCACATTTTCGACAATTATTTTCGCACCGATAATGACTTTCTTGATGCATTGGTCCTACGGCAGAGGGGTTCAAACAGCTTGGTGGAGAATTTATGTCAGAAAAAAACCAGGGCTGCAAATTGACGATAAAAATCGAAACTGATCACCTTACTCGTTTGACCTTACCACAATTGGTACCAATTCGGAACGATGGAGTCTTTGGTCGCCAAATAAAGGCGGTCATCAAAGAAAAGAAAATACCTCCCACAGCAATGTTCAACCAACTATCAATCAAATAAGACCGGCTGGCATTAAACCAAGCCCATGTGAATGATGGAATAATACCAATCAATAATGCAATAATAGATTCACGCACTATTAACTCGGATTTTTTTTGTGACATGGGGAGGCGAGGTGGTTCCTCGGAATAGGGTTCTGGTTCTAATTTGACCAAACGGAAACCCATTTGAGAACGACTCACGCTCCGGGGAGTTGCACCACGAAGAGTTCTGTTAGAACGCCAAACACGAGTAATGTGAGCCGATGAATCTGAAACACCTCCTCCTCTAATTTGGGGTATCCAAGGGCGACCATCGCATGGAGCCCCCCAATATCCGCTGCGAGGGGGGCGATCTGATAGTAACTCAACCTCAACATCTCCTCTTTCAATCAAACCTTGGCTAGAGGCTAGCGACCACTCTGCCTCAGATGGGGGACGAATTAGGTCAAGGCCAACTAAACCTGCATCTAGCATCAATGGTGTAAGACGATTGAGAGTATCATCAGATACAATCCCAGCAGCGGGTTGCCCCGTCAATTGAGCCCATTGAGAAAACGTAATTGGTGATTTACTAATTTCAAATGCTCTTTCAACTTTTATTTCATGATAAGGGCCATTAGCAGCATGCATCAATGAACCTCGGGAATCTCCAAACCAAGTCCGACCTGGTTCAACTCGCAACCATTCAATTTCTGACATAATTAGGCCTCACGATTAAGAGAACCTGTTTGGATTGCCCACTGACTGGCGTATACTCCGTTGTTTGCAAGTAATTCATCGTGTACTCCTCGTTCTACAATTGCGCCATCGACCATGGCAAGAACTTCATCAGCATTTCTGATAGTTGAAAGACGATGAGCAACTGCAATCGTGGTACGAGCACTTCCAGTTCCCATGAGGTTTTCCTGGATTCGACGTTCTGTTTCAGCATCTAAGGCACTCGAGGCTTCATCAAGTATCAAAAAACTAGGTTTCTTCAATAATGCACGTGCGAGAGAAATTCTTGCTCGTTGCCCTCCAGACAACATGACTCCTCTATCACCAACCATAGTATCTACACCATTTTCCATTTCATAAACAAATTCGTCAGCACCTGCAAGGTGGAGAGCTGCTTGAACTTCACTATCTGACGATTCTCGTGAATAAACCACATTGTCTCTGACACTTCCATAGAATAAAAATGGATCTTGATTCACGAAACCTAATTGCTCTCGGACACTGTCTAAAGTAATGCTTTGTATGTCTCGGTTGTTAATCAAAATCTGACCTGAATCTGGCTCATAATATCGTAATATTAACTTAAGAATTGTTGATTTACCTGCCCCTGTGTGCCCCATCACACCCAAAAATTTTCCTTGAATTACATTGAATGAAATTTGATTTAAGACCGCTGTTTTTGTTCCAGGGTAAGTAAACACAACATCTCGGAATTCTATACTAGTTATTGGTCCATCCAATGGAGTTGAATCATCTTGATCAACAATACTGGGCTCTAAATCAACCATATCGAAGACACGGCGTGCAGCGGCTTCTCCTCGCTGCAATTGATTTACTAACATCCCAAAAATAAACAATGGCATAGACATGCGAGTCATGATTAACAAAAACGTAACAAATCCTCCTGTTGATATTTCTCCTTCTTTCATCAACCACCCTCCAACTGAAACTAACAACCCGTATGCAATTCCAGCAACAGAGTAAAGCCCTGGAATGAACCGATTACGATCCTTACTTGCACCAATGGCTTGATTCCTATATTCTGCACTTTCATTTCCAACTCGATTAGTTTCCCAATTCTGCGCATTGTATGCCTGAACTACGGAAATTCCTGAAATTACATTTTCAAGAACTGCATTGATATCACCTGTTGATTCTCTTTGCTTTCTGTACTTTCTTTGAACTCTGGTTGAAAAAAAGTAAACCATTGGAAATATCAATGCCAAAGGTCCGAAGAGAACTAAAGTTAACTTCCAAGACATCATCATCAATATGAAAAAGGCAGTTACGAATGTTGTAATAATTCTAATAATTGATGTCGAAGAATCTGATATCACATCTTCCAACTGATTGACGTCTGAAGATAAAATTGACATCAAGACCCCTGTTTGCCTCAAATCATAATATGAGGCTTCCATGCCAATGAGGCTCCGAGTGGCATCCATTCGAAGGTCATGCTGAACTTTGTATCCCAAAGTCTGCCATGAATATTCTGAAATTCCTTGGAAAATCGCAAGACCTGCGAATCCTAAGAAAATAAGGAATCCGTAAGAAATCGACTGATTAGTAGTAATTAGGTTGAGTAAATTTTCATCAAGAAAATCTCGTAAGACCCCCAAGCTTCCCTCGGTTTCAGAATCACCATAATAATCAACAGCAAACCCGATGAAGATGAAAGGAATCAAATCAAAAACTCTGGCAAGCATATTAGAAGAAATTCCAACAAGTGCTCTTTTCCTATATGGACGGATATAAGGGACTATCCTCCATATTTTCCGACCAAGTATCTGCTTATCGGAATCTGCGGCAGATGTTGCATCGGAACTGATGCTACGGGCAGCTTGCGCACGGGTCATTACATCACCCTCCAATCGGTGGTTTTTCAATACCACAGTAAAGAATTCAGGAGTGCGGACGACGGGATTTGAACCCGTGACATGAGGTTGGAAACCTCAGGTGATAACCCCTTCACTACATCCGCGCTGAACTGCGGGGGGCATTGTCTCAGTCTTATCCAATTCGGTCCGGGCCGTCCCGCAAATTGATGAAGTGCGGGCTTGTCGACACCTACATGCACTGGCAGCGAAGAGTGGGTATTTTGCTTATTTTTTCTTGTATGCCTGCAATGGCCCCACTATGGGCAATGTTAGGTGACAACCTAGGATTGTGGCCATGGACCATATCTGCAATGATTCGAGTTCTTACTCCATTTTTTGTCCTTGGATTAATCTTGACATTGGCCGGTGGATCAAATTCGACATCTGATTATGAGGAGGAATGAATATCACCTCCAACTTTGGTCTACAGATTGCCACTGTTGCAGCATCAGTTCTTCTTGCGGGGTGGTTAGGTTTCAGAATGGAGCGGCTCCTTGAAAAGGAACCTGGTACACGTGAAGATCTTGCGGCAAAGCGCTCATTTTGCTGGAACATGGTCGGACGTAGTCTGATGGATGCAAGTTATTTCATGCTAGGGTTTACCGTCTTCAGATTTCACGCAGAATATCTTGGAGCACCCGTATGGTTTACTCCACTGTATCTCGGAATTATTGTATTCACACAGGGAATCGGTTCATTGCTTTGGGGCGCTATTGCAGATCGATATGGAAGACGCAAACTTCTGTTGATTATTGGTTGTTCCCTGACATGTATTTTAATGGCTCCAATGCCATTTGTGGGTTTAATTCCATTCCTAATTCTCTCAATACTGCAAGTTCTATGTATTGGATCTACAAGAATACCTTTTGCTTTAGCAAGTGAGTGGATTCCAAAACATAGTGGTGAAGCGATTGGTTTGATGCATGCTACTGGTTGGATGCTTGCAGTGGGGCTGGGTGCTGTTGCAGGTGGTGTATACAGTGATCATGGTTTGATTCCAGTGGCTATTATTGCAATTTTATTCTATGCTACTGCTGTGATTTGTTTCTTGAAAATGACAGGGGATATTGTTGAACAAAAAAAGGTGTCAAGTCAATTGAAAGTCAAGAATATCTTTGCCTTCAATAGTCGCTGGCCAGTATTGATTATTGGAGTAATTCTCTTAATTTCAATACCAAGAGGCGCTATTGTACTTAACTCAATTAACTATATTGAAAAAATAGGATTTGATTTGGAATTCCTATTCATTCTGGAGGCTTGGGCACTTGCTCTAAATGTAATTTTATTCACATATGCAGGAGTTATTTGCGACAAATTCGGTTCGGAAAAAGTTCTCACTGCATCAGCTTTGATTTATTTTGTACTCTGGGCTCTTTTTGCAATTGGGATGCCCACATACATTTCTGTGGCAATATACCTGATTCCAGTAGTTGGCCTATTGTATACTTCAAGTGACACCATTTTAGCCCGACATACAACTATTGAAGAACGTAATCGAGGTATTGGGATGGCTGCAGCGGCTGTATTCATTGGACAGAGTATTGGATCAGCAATAACATCAGGGATTATGGCTGTATTGGACAGCAGCCAGGGAGGGTTTTTTGGAATGATACCAGCAAATGCAGAAGAACAATACTTGTGGTCATTTAGATTGTTTGTCCCAATACTAGCAATCGCTACAATTTGTGGCTGGAAGTTGACACAAATGATGGCCGCTGAAAGTGAAATCCAAGACGCGATTATTGAAAGTGATTAGACTACCTCAATCACTCGAGAAAAACCAATTATGAACGAACGCCCACCAATTAATTCACTCCAATTACAAACTTCAAGCCGATATCCTCGGTTTTCATATGACAAAGTAACTTCTTCTTTATTCAATACTGAGAATGATTGGGGGGCAATATGCATCCCTAACCCACATGCTTTCTGAACTGCTTCTTTTGCAACCCACGTTTTCGTTGTTTCTTGCATACCAATCTGCTCATCAATATCCCACAATTGGTCCAAATAATGGAATTCTTCACCACTCACCATCATTGGAAGTAAATTTCTCGGACGAGGATAATCCAATGGCTCTGCATCAAGTCCAATCATGCACCCATCAACCGAAACTGCTGCAATTGCAACGCCATTGGAATGACCCAGGGTAATTTCAGGTAATACAGGGCTGTGGACACCCCCGGCTCGAAGACGAGCGGTTTCATCACGCCACCCTAAAGTTGGCTTTCGATGTTGATCACGAATAATTTGTAAATCATATGGATCAAATCCGATGTCGCGTAGAAGTGTTGCTAATGCATAACGACCAGCAGCATGTTCCTCTACTCTTTTCGATACGACAAAAGTAGAGGCTTCAAAGGGATCAACTAAGGGGACTCTCGAAATATCGGATTTCGGACTATTGGGATGCACAGATCTTACCGGCATCCAAACTGCAAATACTCGATCAGAACCACATACCTCTGGTAATGGTAAAGGGGATACGATACCTGCTGGAGACCACGGATTTGACATATAAAAAACCAATTGGAAAAATGATTATTCAATTGAAAAATTAACCCTTCCTCTGTAATTCGAATCTCAACTCTTCCGGCACTGGAGCCATTCCCTTCAATTTCAATCCTCTCAACACCATTACTGGCTTTTGATTTCTATCGAAAATTGAGGCATCGTGAACTGTCACACCATCTTTCTCTGAACTTCTACGATAACTTCGAACGCGAAGATCATCGCGTGCCGCTGGATTTTTTAGAATCTCAACAGTTTCAATCCCCACTGGTAGACTGGAAATACCGTCGATTTCCATTGCCACTAAACCCGCATTTTGGAAACAGGCCTCAACTAACATGGGTAAAGATTCAAGCAAAACGGTTCTTCCATCTTGGTCACTTGCAAAGAGTTTTTCATTAGGCAATTGACTTCTTAACAGCGCAATCCCATCAACACCAAAATCACCTCCATCCTTCACTCCCTTGATTAAGCCACCATGTACTTGGAATCGAGGGCCGTGGAAAAATCGATCATAAATGAATCTTGATTGGAATGATGCCTTGCCCCTACTCGGGGGTGAATTCAGCGGTTGAACTGGGGGTCTTATTCCCCCTTCCTTCAACAATCGTACTATCCCTTGGTGATGGACTCTAGGGTTTCCAAATATCTCGCCTTTTGAATTCACTAAATCACTCTCAATGATACACTTTACCCTAATTTCTGCTTCATCTTGCTCAATGAATTCAGCACGGATACGTAGTTTCATTTGATCTTTAATCAATTTAATCGGAAGGCCAAATTGGATTTCAGAAAAGCCCGATAGGGTACACATTGGATACAGTAAAAGAGCGTTTTCTGCAAACATTTCCATCGCCATAACGCCAGGGTGATAGGGTACCCCTTCAATTGAGTGATCAATTAAAAATGGGTAAACATCAATATCAAGAGTACATTCTGTGACAATTTCCTCATAGGGTTCATGAGTTAATACACGATCAATGAAGGGGAAACGATCCGGATCTTCTAACATGGCTACTGTGTCTTCAGATAATTTTTGAGGCGGGTCACGTTTACTATCTTCGGAATCTAGCAATCCCAAAGCACCTGCTACTACTACTCGCCTTTTTCCACCAGAAAGAATCTCATCAACGAATATTTCTACACCTTTGTCCACTGGTATCATTTCGATTCCAGCTTGAGCGAAAATAGATTCAATTGAACCTTTAGTTGCCATTCCTACATCCTTCCATCCAGACCATGCAATAGCTACGGCTCGCGGAGCATCTGAATGATGAGCAATCCGGCACATCTCTGCATCAAGAATATTATTTGCTGCAGCATAGTCAACTTGGCCACCATTTCCAAATCTACCTGCAACTGAAGTGAATGCGCAAAGTATGCGTAAATCATGGATACTGGAACCTAAACCATCAACCAAGGCTCGCCAACCATCGATTTTTACTGAAACCACATTAGAAAATGTCTCCCATGATTTATCTGCTACCAACTTTGAATCTTCCATGCCAGCTCCATGAATAATTCCAGTAATACCTCCATACTCATTATTCACAGCATTGAGTACTTTCTCCACTGATTTGGAATTAGTTACATCACATGCATCGTACAACGCATGATTTCCAGAAGAACGAATCGCCCGTAGTGTTTGATAAATCTCTAAACTACGCATTTGTTTATTCCATTCTGCTTCCCACTCAACCATCGTGACTTTTCCTAATTCGCTTGCAGCCATCATACTCTCGCGTAATGCTGTTTTCCTCGCCTTCAATTCATCCTCATCATCATAAATCCATTCTTCAATTGAACTATCAAGTCTTGTTCTTCCAAGGAGAATGAAAGTTGCCCCTGCATCAGGACTAGCTTGAGATACTCCGATTATACACTGCGCCGTTACACCACTACCTCCACCTGAAATAACCCATACGTCATCATCCTTCAGAGGTTGACGAGCGTTTGCCAAGTTTTCTTCATACAATCTCATAGCCCAACGAGATCCATCGCGGGACAAACCAACTTCCAATGGAGATACGCGTCCAAATGCCTCCGCCCAAATTTGATGAGCTAATCCGGTAGGATCTGATAACATTTCAGGGTCAATGTCTACTGCTCTAAAACGCAAGTGGGGGTGTTCTTTCGCATATGACTTCACAATTCCATGGGAACCTGCCGCTAATGCATTGAACCTGTCACTAGCATTACCGTGCCGGCCATCCATTGCAGAAACAGACATGATTGTACCATCGGAAATATTTGAGAAATGAGAATCTAGAGATTTTAGTAATCCAAATAAACCATGTGTAGATGATGCTAGGTGGGCTTCTTGAGTTTCACTTTCCCAACCCACGCCAGCAAGTCGTAAGGGGGCCAAATGTAACAATGCAGCCACTTCACCAACATTTGCAAGGTGTTGACTGACTTCAGAAAGTTGATTATGATTGTTGGGGTCAACTCGGATAATATCAACCGGACCATCTTTTTCAATTTTAATCTTAGAAACTATGCTAGGGTCGAGCATGATGCGGACAGCGTCAATATCTGCGGCTTCTAAAATATGGCAAAGTGTGTCAGCTACTCCCCATGGGTCATCAGTAACTGCAATCACTTTGTTCTCGATATCCAAAGGTGTATGTGGTACAGCAGGGGACTCCTCAACTTCCACTTGCCATCTCCTTACACCTAAAGCAGAAGTATTGTTATGGGCTAATTTGTTATCTTCAGATACTGGCTCGAATTCACTATTTGGCTCTTTTTCTGAAACTTTAGAATCACCTTGACTGAGATAAGTAATCATGTGATTTAATGTCGGATGCTCTGACAACACAAATGATTCATCCACAGGTAATCCGTAAAACTCTCGCAACTCAGCCATAATCTCTGCTTGCTTGACTGTGTCAATTCCCAACTCGCCCTCAAGGTCC
>JASLKH010000020.1 GCA_030747675.1 Candidatus Thalassarchaeaceae archaeon
CCATCATTCCTAATGTGATTGCTGGGTTAATGTGGGCACCAGATATGTTCATTGTAGCACTAACCATCACTGAGAGTATTATTCCGTGTGCCACTGCTACATGCAACAAATTGGCATCCGCCCCCCCACCTACATAGATTGCGCCTGCCCCAACAAATGTTAGAGCAAAGGTCGCGATGGCTTCGGCTGTAAGTTGGGCTTGTAAATTGGCACTCATATGAGGTTCACCAATTCATACCCTAAATGGGCACACTATGAATAAACCGGTATCTGAATAAGGAAGTAAGCGAAATTTTGTATAAATATTTCTTCGGGTTTGGAATAAGTCAACTTAAAATTCTCGATTTGTGGGTACTGGGCCATGCAAATTTGGAATCATCTCACCGTCTTCTATTAAGAAGAAAAGCAATATGATGCCCCCAACAAGTGGGACGAAAGAGATACAAAACCACCAACCGGATCTTCCAGTGTCATGTAACCGTCGAATCGTAGAAAAAAGTGCTGCTGGGGCTATGATTAGCATGAATATGATGTAGAAAACAAGGAGTGTCACTCCCATGATGCTCAATCCATTCCCCTCGTATTGTTCCGACATTACCAGCATTATCATTGAGGCAATATATGCCATCATCCCTATTGCTGAATAAAATACCCAAAACCACCAAAATTCAGATCGAGATGCTCTCCCAGTTGCTTCGAATGATTTGTTCATACAAGTCTTGATGGCGAACGAAAAGGGCATTACAATCGTCGGTCGACCCACAGGTAAACCTTGGCCGTACGGACTTTGTTGCATAGTGGGTACAGAAGGTTGACCTGCAATAACAACCGATTGTGGAGCTGGAGATTGGAGGAGTTGGGAAAGTTCGTCATCTGCTGAATTACTTTGAGTGGGCTGAGAGAATAATGAGGCGTTGCTAGTCGAAGGAGAATCAAACGGGTCCTCTATCATGAATTTTTCATATTATTTGAGAATTTGAAGTTATCTATTGGATAATTCATGTGTGTTCTAATTCAGAGAAGATTGATGTGTACGAGTGTGGGCCACGAACTGTGACTGAAGATATTCTTGAGGCAGAGGTCCTCGGGGAAGTTGATGCGAGTGAGCGACGGGAGTCTCGCCAACTCAACATTGCAATGGGCACCACCATCACTGTCGTCATTTTATTCATGATTCTTGCAGCAACATTTGGTGCAGGGTTCTCCAAATCAGTAAGTAAGGGAGACATGGGGGGTGAACATTGGTTGCCACCAGTAGAAGAAAGATCGAAATTAATGTATGACAATAGCGACGTGTTCAGCCGTGTTTCTTGGAATGGGAGTTACAATATTTCAGATGTACAATCCATTTTTGTTGATGTGCCTGCAATCACACTTGCAGATGGTGGGGCTGGCGCATCTGGAAATGCAATGGTGCATATGGGGCTCTGGATGCCAATCATTCCTGGTTGCGATTTCACAGAAGAAAATCTCTCCGCTGAATGTCAAGTTCCAATAATCACTGAAATTGGTCCCTACTACAATGATGGGGATGTTGATGCACTCACGCCTGCTGATCGATTAGGGCGATTCCTAATCGAAAATTTCGTCCCACATGGATATGGTGTTGCTCAAGTTTCTGTTTTCGGAACGGGAGAGTCTAATCACTGCATGGATTTGATGGGGCTTGACGAACAAGCAGGTATCAAAGCAGCCGTGGATTGGCTTGGTAGTCAAAGTTGGTCGAATGGAAAAGTTGCTGCAATTGGTAAATCGTATGATGGGTCCACTCCTTGGAATGCCGCTGCGTCTGGATCAGAACATCTTGCCACTATCATCCCAATGTCAGGTTTAATTGGGGTACATGAATTGATGTGGCGTAACGGTAGTATGGAAGCCCGGGGTGCAATAATGCACAATGGGGTGTATGGTTCATTTGGTTTAGATGGTGATCTTAGTGATGCTGAAAATGCTTGTGAAGGGTACATGGAAGGGTATTACGCTGGAGTAGCTGCATACCTCTCAGGTGACAATTTAGCGTGGACTGGTAGCGACTATTGGGAAGAGAGATATTTTCTTGATAGAGCAATGGATGTTTACAATGGCTCTGTATACATCATCCATGGAATGCAAGATTGGAATGTGGACCCACATATGGCTTTCCCCACTCATCAAATTGCGATTGACAATGGATTTGATGTCAAGGGGTTGTATGGACAATGGACTCATGATTATCCTGATCGCTTGAGTGGGCACCAAGGTGGGCTTGGATTCCCATGGTCCTTGCGTTGGGATTGGGCAGATGATTTGCTTGAATGGTTCGATTATTATCTCCGTGATTTAGGGCCGAAGCCGAGACTTATTGCTGAAATTCAAGATGACCGTGGTGGTTGGAGAGTAGAATCAACGTATCCTCCTGAAGATGTCCAATGGATTGATCTCGGACTGGACTCCTGTAATGTAGAGGCGGGCAGTGCCACTATTACTTCGACTAGTCAGACTCTTCTCGACTGTGGGATTTTTGAAAATGATACCCGCATTGTAGGTTCACCGACACTACATATTGAATCCCAAATAGCTCTAACAGCAACGGGTGGTCATCTATTTGTAGAGATGATTCGAACTAGTGATGGAGAACATCTGGGGCATGCAGTCATGGATTTACGATTTCATGCCGGTGGAAAGAATGGAGAAGTTCTCACACCTGGTGAAACAGTTGTGGCAAAGATGGAGTTCTTTGCCATGGATGTCTTTGTGCCCGCTGGTGACGGAATTAGATTGATAATTACTCAAACAGGTGACGATTATGTACCGAGTCCAGTGAGTATTCAGCCAGTAACTGTTTCACTAGACTCAAGTAGTACTCTTTCCCTTTCAACTGTAAAACGCACCTGCAACGATTTATTCCTACCACCTATGTTTCTCGGACAAGATTCTGTTTCCTTACCTGAAGGAATATACAATTGTAATTGGGAAGACTTGTGAAAACAGTGTGGTTTGAGAAAGCAGTGATGCGGTATATTGAGAAGACTTCGGTACAGCGGCACTATTATCGGTGAGCAAATGAGTACTACAAGTCCAACATTACATCTGCTCCATACATGCCCTTTTTGTTGGAAAATCCGAAGTCTTGCAGAGCACTTAGGTATTGATTACAAAAAGAAACAAATCAATGCAATGAGAATGAAAAAAGAATTAAAATTCACCGATGGATGGAATAAAGTTCCAGTGTGGACTGAAAATACAGGCGAGATAATTGTAGATTCTACTCCAATAATGATTCACATTGATGCTGTATATAACAATGGAGAAATGTGGGCAACTCATGATGAAGAGCGACGAGATAAATGGATGGAATGGGCTGATACAAAATTGTCCAAAGCAACTGTCCCAATCCTGTATGGGACTATTGGTTCTGCATTAAAAACCACCACTAGAATTTCTAAATTGGAGAAATTCGGATTCTTTTCAAAAAGGCTGTATGCGTGGGCAGGATTCCCTATAATGTGGGGGATTATTGCTAAAAAGCGTGTCAAGAATGATGGTCGTAAACCTAAGAAACTTTGGCATGACTTACTAACAGATTTCACCAATGAATTTGGTGTAGAATCATTCTTTGGGGGTAAGGAGCCAGATATCGTTGATATTGCCGCTTTCGGGTACATGCGATCAATCTCTCCCTTCCCTCAATTTTCATTGCTAGAAGATCATGAGGCTGGAATGAAATGGTACCGGAGAGTTGAGCAAACTCTCAACATTTGATGCGAAAAGTTGGCGAAGAACATCGGCTTGAGCAAAAGTTGCTGTGACGTGCAACTTTATCAGCGAAGCGTGCCGAGTGGAGGGCCGATGTTCCTTGCCAGTGAGACATTACTACAAGGCGGGCTATAAACAAAAGGGCGAATAGCATCATTTCCACTGGAAATGACTTTTTAAGCCTATTTAGGTCTTATATGAATGATTTTTTTCCAATGGAAATAGGGGTCTATTCATCACTTTGGAGAAATAAAGTTAGCAACACAGCAAGTGACCCAAGACCACAAGATATGTACAAATGACCCATTGAAAATAAACTCGTAAAACCCGCAATACGGATTAACCCTACATTCTTCTTACGGATTCCTGTCATCACAAGCAATATCGAAAGCAGTCCGAGCCCCGTAAAGGCTGAGCCAAACATGTCGTACATGGCACCTGCAGTTTGATCATATGGCTCAGTACCGTTTTCTTGCTGAGATTTACTGTAATCAATCCAAGCATTTCCTGACTCAATTATTGCGGATCCAAAATCTTCGTCATCTGGCCATTCTAATTTCAAATACGTGTATCCAATGGGCTCAATTATTGAAGGAGGGGTGAGCAAAATTCTATTTCTCACCCAATGCATACCATCAGGTGAATCGATGTCGAGAAGTGCTACTCCAGGGTCCAGTTTCTCAAATTCAAATACACCATTTTCGTTAGTAAGTGTTGTCACTTTTCTATTCTGACTTTCAACGTGTACTGAAACTGTGTGATTTACCATTGGGTACCCCATAGAATCTACAATAATCCCTGAAAGTGTTGCAGAACCCCCTGGTGCTCCTGCAGATTGTGCATAGATCATTTGCCTATGAGTGTAAATACCCCCGTCGCCATCGAGATAATCCAATCCAACATATACACCTGCTGTTGCAGCAAGGATTGCAAGAAAAGCGGCAAGACGCGCCCTTGGATGCAAGACTGATTCACTTGGCAACATTATCCGGGCACCAGACGACTTGAATGTCGTCTCTTCTTCAGGAATGGTTGTCAAAATTTGAGGGTCCACTATTGGTGGATTGAGTTCACTCTCAAGAGGCTTCGCTTTCGTAAAGGGCGATTACTTTTCGGTCAAGTGTTGCTAAAGGCACATCTCTTGGGTTCGTCAATTTGTGATTCTTTGATGATGTAAGAAGCACTGTTATCTGAATTTTTTTGTGAGAGAAATCATGAGTTATTTGGCCAATTTCGGTTATATTCTCATCTTCTATATTCAATGAATTTAGTAAATTAATTTGTGCATTTTCACCTTCTTGATATGGTAATCCCCAAAGTCCACCAAGAATTTTACCTTCACGTTCATTAAGAACTAAACCCCCATTTCCTGCGATTATGAGTACTGTTGCTTGCACCTTTTTTTGCTTAACCTTTCTACTAGCCGGCCACTCTTCAGGTGTTGGGGTTTGGGTGGCAAGACAATGAGGCTGTAAAGGACATTTTACACATTTTGGTTTCCGAGGAGTACAAATTGTAGAACCCAATTCCATGATTGCTTGATTCCATTCACCTGGCCGATCTGTATACAACAACTGATCGGCATTTATCTGTACTTCTTTATTCGTCAAATGCTTAGCTCTCAACCGAGAAATTACTCTTCTAACATTGCCATCCACACAAGCCACTGATTCTCCAAAAGCAATAGAGGAAACTGCTGCTGCAGTATAAGTTCCGATTCCAGGTAACTCAAGTAGGTCATCCCTTGTTTGGGGGAGAGGTTTAGATCCTAGTTGGCATGCAAGTTTGTACAAATTTCTAGCCCTTGCATAATATCCACAACCTTGCCATAATTGTAGAAGTCTTTCTTGAGGTTTAGCGGCCATCAATTGAGGATTGGGGTACTCCTTCCGAATCCTTTCCCAGTATTCCAAACCCGTTTCCATCCGCGTTTGTTGAAGAATTATTTCTGCGAGTAATATTTCCCATGCTGAGACTTTAGAGATGCGCCAAGGGAGGGGTCTTGCATTGGTTTCATACCATGACAAAAGAGCTGCTTGGGCGGCCTCCATGCTACTCGCATAGCATCATCCATGATGTCGGTTGCGACCGATGGCGACATGAGGGATGGCTTTCTCCGACCTACATGGCAATGTGCGAGGCGAGGTGGATTGGCTCTACAAAATTAGGGCAATCGTTGCTCGCATCAATTACTGCTGATGACCCTGGCTCATTTGAAACCGAATTATTGACACTACAGAATGATACTGTCGAGTTAATTATTCGAGTAAGTGCTGATTCAATTGGTACTCTAAGGTCTACAATGGATGATCTATTGGCTTGCCTTTCTGCTGTCGAAGGGAGTCTTGATGTTATTCAAAATTGAGAGGCTGCACGGCCCGCTTGCATTCCAGTATATACTGCATGGTCACCTGGTTCGGACTCAACTTTGAGGCCCGACCCTGCCAAAAATATTCCTACATCAGAAAAAATATCGAAAGGTGTAAATGATGTTGAGGCGGCATCAGAAAGTCTCAATTCTGGAATAGTAATATCACTTTTTATCGCTGATTCCCAACCACAGCATTGTGTGTTCAAAAATTCTTCAATACGCTTTTCTGCTGTTGACTTAGAACCGTAGGCAAAACAATGTAACAAGCTAGCAGAACCTACGAATTCTCTCGGAACTCTTTCAGGTGCATGTTGAGCCAAATCAATTGCGAGAACTTCTCTATCAGCATCCCACAATGCAATATGAGGGCGCATGAAGCAGCCTGAAAGTCCAATGTATCTGGCCCATACTGTATTCAACTTTACTTTAGGTAGGTTACCAATTGCTATTCCACTTGATTCTAATATTCTTCTTTTGGAAGACAGGGGGCATGCCAGAACTACGGAATCGACAGGGAATACACGTCCTTTTCTCCGAACACCGTCCACTTGACCATTCTTGTTAATTCGTAATTCTGTAACTTGTCCCTCTGTTAGAACTGTGACATCTGTTAATCTCCCTGCTGCAATTAATCGTCCACTGGCCCCTACCCACCCATCTAATGGGACTCTGGGTGAATCTTTCCAAACCAAATTCTGAATCGATTGAGATAATGATGCTGAATTCAGCCTTGTTGGGTCCAGATGGCTCAATAATCCTAAGAAATGCACGATGTCGCTTTCCAATCCACTCAACTCAGGAATACTACCTCTCCGACTATGGCGAATGATCTCGCCCCATGATTCAGCAAGAGGGCCCGTGTAGCGACGAAGCATTCCTCTTGATTGAGGTATTGATATTCTCTGATTATTTCTAATAACTGCTAGTAAAGAGGTGTTGATTGTTCTAGTTGGCATTGGAGTTTTGAGTCGGCGGAGTGCTTGATCCAAGTCACCTTTACGCCTCCACATCAAAGGCGTTTGATCAAATAACCAATTTTTTCCTGTACTTGGCAAAGGGGAGGCTCGGCCACCTATTGGTTCCTGTATTCCGAAAACTACTGCTTCGGCACCACCTTGTACTACTGAAAGTGCTGCAGCAAGGCCTGAGAGGCCATCTCCAACAACTCCAACTCGGCGCATTATCTAGGCGAGATGGTAATTGGTGATAAAGGCTCAAAATAAGGTGAAGTGTGATATTTTTTCCTACTTTTAGTGAATTTCACTCGCCGAGAGGGTGAAAACCCCCCCCTCGTTCCCGTACATGGTGGCCCCGGAAGCAAACCCGGATACTGACGCTAGCAATAGCGCCGGTGATGTCGATGTTGACTTAATCATCGCAGAGACTTTTCAAGAGGTCGCGAATAGAATTTTACCACATGATCGAAAGAAAATGTTGCTTTCTGATGATGGTCCGACAGATTGGTTTCTAAACAGTGCTCGGCGATGGGTGACAACCATGCTTGCCGATGAAGGGGTTCATGAACCAATTGAATCTGGAACACGTAGAACGAAAGCTGAAATTCATTCAAGAGAATCTGGAGTTCTTGCAGGCCTATATGTTGTTGATCTGCTCCTAAGAGAATGGATGCCTGGTGCCAGATTCACTTGGACAGGGAGCGAGGGAGCAGAAATCGAAAAGGGCAATTGTATTCTTACGATTGAAGCCTGTAGGCATCAAATCTTAGTCTGTGAACGTGTAATTCTCAACATTCTAGCTCACCTTAGTGGAATTGCTACCAACACCGCGAAATGGGTGGCTAATTCTCAAATTCCATTAGCGGCTACTCGAAAAACTACTTGGGGAGTTTTAGACAAAGCTGCGGTTTCAATTGGTGGGGGTTTAACACATCGACTAAATCGTCCTGATGCTCTAATGTTGAAAGAAAATGATTTGGCAACAACTGCTGAGAATGGAGAGCAAGGATCTAAGAGAGTTCGTAGTATATTGCGAGACTTACCACTCGAAAGTATTGGCGCGTTCGCAACTATTGAAGTGAGGACCCTAGATGAAGCATTGGCTGCAGCTGAAACTTGGGCTGAACGATTACTTGAAACTGATGAAAAGACTCGATTGAACATCATGCTTGACAATATGGGACCAGAAATTACGAGAGATGCGGCGTTGGATTTAGAAACTAGAGGATTAAGAGAATACTTGACTTTGGAAGCGAGTGGTAATGTTAGTTTTGATAGTCTAGAAACCTGGCAATTGTCACGGGTTGATGTGATATCCACGAGCCAATTGCATAGAGGGGCTCAACCGCTTGACCTTACTTGCATATTCCAAGGTGCGTGAAACTATGGGCGACGTGCCCCCCTCGCATCCTCGCTATGCTTCCCTGATGTCCCGCAAGAAGCTCGTTGATGCTTCAAATGACGGTTTACTGGCTGATTCCGCATTGATCGCACATGGAAGAGGTGAGGCTTTCGATTATTTACTCGGTGAAAAAACATCAACCGTTGCAATGCAAGCAATTGAAGAGGTGGTGGCATTATTACTCAAAGCTAAAAATCCCGTCTTGTCACTCAATGGCAATACCACAGCCCTAGCAGGGGCTGAATTAATCGCATGTGCTGCTGTACTACAATGCCCCATTGAATTAAACATATATTATCGGACACCTGAACGTATGGAGGTTTTGTTCAAATTTTTAAATTCCATTCGCGGTTGTGCTAAAGAATTGCTTCCAGAGGCGTTACATTCACAAGTTGATGATGTACCGATCTTAGGAATGAGCCCCGATGATAGTATTCCGAACCTAGAAGGTCCTAGGGCTGCATGCCATAGTGATGGAATACTTTCAGCGGATGTCATTCTAGTTCCATTGGAAGATGGTGATCGATGTGAAGCCCTAATGGCAATGGAGAAATCAATTTGTGTCATAGATTTGAACCCTTTATCAAGAACTGCCCAAATGGCAACAGTAACTATTGTTGATGAATTAACAAGATGTGCACCGCTTATACTCAATTCTCTGATTAAAAATAACTCTGAAATTAACGAAGAATGGGACAACATGGATAATTTGCAAAAGTCACTAAACATCATGCTTCGGAATTTGAATGAACATGATTGATACGTAGTTTCTACAAGTAATCCAGCAGAAGTTTTTTGGTTACAATGTCTATTCATCCTGCATGGAATTAGAGGATGATGAGGAGGAACGGGTCCTCATAGATTCAGACAATTTTCTAGCATCACAAGTTTCATTCGATATCGATTCGCCACAGCAACCGAAACGAAAAATCAAGAAAGCGAAAGGTGAAACTACCTCGGATTCAGAGAATGATGCAGTGAGTTCTTGCCCTGGATGCGGTAAAGAGTTGCTAGAAAGTGAATTTGTTGATGCTATGCTTTCATTCGTTACAGGAGCAACGGATTACCTTGCAGGGGACCCCGTGAGAGTTCGTAGTGTGCAAATACTTCAACAAATCGTTAGTGAAGGTCGATTGCCAGATCCACATTCCGAATGGAGTATAGAAGTGGTGCAACGATTGGAGCAACACATTGAACATATGGCTGATGAACGAGCGCGGGTCATAGCTCGGCAAGGAAATGTAGGGAATGATTCCCTGAATGAACAACGCATTCGAAATGAGGCAAAGGAGACGATGCGCGCAGAAATTGAACAAGAAATTGTTGGAGAAGTAGCATTAGCAATAAGAGAGCAAATTCGCCAACAAACATTGGAGGAAATGGTCCCACAAATTCGTGCCGAATTGGAAACTGAAATGTGGGAACAGTTTGAAGAGATTCTCAGAGCAGAACGTGCAAAAAATAAGAGCAATTGATTACGCCACAGCATAGTGTTCTTTGAGTAATTTAGTCAAATGAGTGCATATTGCATCCCCTACTTCAGTTGTTCCTGAAGAACCGCCTAAATCGTACGTGAGAATATTGCCATTTGAAATTGTATGGGCCACTGCAGTTTCGAGTAAATTTGCAACTTGTGAACAGTCGGCATCACCCTTAGTTTCTCCAAGCCAATCCAACATCATCCCTACGGAACTAATCATTGCAATTGGATTGGTTTTATTTTGTCCCGAATATTTTGGTGCAGAACCATGTACTGGTTCAAACATTGCATGTGTATCTCCAATATTTGCTGATGCTGCTAAACCCATCCCTCCCTGTAAAACACTTGCCAAATCTGTTGCAATGTCTCCAAACATGTTCGGTGTGACTACAACATCAAATTCTTCGGGATTTCGAACGAGCCACATGGTGAATGCGTCAATATATGCTGAATTTACAGAGATTTCTGAATTTTTCTCTGCTATTTCATGGAATATTTTACGGAAGAGTTGACAGCCGCGTGTGACATTTGATTTGTCAACACAAGTCACTCTGGTGGCGCCATCTGCGGGGGCTCCATTTCTGCGCTTAGCGAGATTAAATGCAAAGCGAATTACACGTTCACTCCCCACTCTCGAAATCGGACGGGGGTCCCATGCGATTTCTCCTTCAAGGCCTGGGAATTGAATGGCTTCGGGCTCAGATGGAGCACGACCTTGTGCCTTGTCGGCAGAACGTCGAAGAAGTGAATGGTACAAGCCTTCCGTATTTTCACGGATGATTACCATGTCTACTGAATCGGAGTCCCAAACTTGATTAAATTCACCATGGATTTTGTGACGGACTCCCTCATACAACCTAATAGGGCGGACGTTTGCATACAAATCAAGGCCACTGCGTAACCCAAGAATTACTTGTCCTCCTGCCAAATCGCCCTCATCAGTCATTGCATTCGGCCACCCGATTGCGCCAAGAAGAATTGCATCCGCTTCATCACGACAGAACTCAAAGGATCCTTGTGGCCATTCTTCACCAGTTTCAAGATAATGCTTACCTCCACAAGGAATCACATTTCTATTGAATCTAAGCGGTGATTTTGATTCAATCACATCAAGCACTTTTTCTGCCTCAATCATCACATCTCTACCGATTCCGTCGCCGGGGAGAAGGGCAAGGGTATAGGGAGGCATGAAAGAGTCCTGTTCACTTCCCCTACATGAAGGAACGCCCACTCAAACATCAAGAAAAAAGAAGGAGAGGTAGGGAACACTTCATCAACCGTCATTCAGCATCCCTTGAAGATGTCTCGTCAACCCTCCGATCATGATGAGCGCCCTCGGCTGGATGCTGCAGCACTTCCAGATGAGGTTCAACGGCTTTGGGAAACAATGCTAAGGTTGGATCCAAAATGGGATATACACTCATGGTTAAGCGAACGTGCCGATGAGGAAATGCAACTGATTGATGCCAATTTGGTAAGGGAAAAAATGCGATTAGAACAGCGTATTTCACGGATTAAGGCCCTTTCTGCTAGAATAAGAAAGGAGAATGATGTCGCGCGTAAGGACCCTCACCAATTCAACTTGTTCGATGATTACAGCCAGCAAAATAAACCAATCATTAAGGAAGATTTACTAGATGACGAAAGGGATTGGGAGCCACATCCAGCAACCACGCATATTGCATATCTGAATGATGATGTTGGTGATGATCCTTTGCTCGCTGTCTGTGCCCAAGCGATTCTTCTATGCATTGAAGAAATTTCAATAAAAACATCAGCACCGGTGACATTGGAAGAAATCGGGGTGACTCTAACTCCAAGAGGTGTGGAAACTGAAGAGTTAGTCGAAGCCCTTGAATGGTTATTGGAACATGGACGTATTATAGAAGTAGATGAAAATGAATTTATTTCTGCCCAAGATTCGTAATCTCCGCTCTAAATTGTAATTAAGAAATTTGCAATATCCCCGGGGTTTTCATAAGAACACTCAATAACGTCGCGGCCCCATTCTCTACTGACTGAAATGTCTCGACTATTCTCAATTGCTGCCAGTTTGGGCCTCGGAGTATGGATTGCAAGTGCATTAAGGGATCCCTTTTTCGGGATTGCAGCAGGAATTGGCACAATGCTTCTTTTTGAAATCTTCGAAAACAATGTTGAAAAACGCCGATTACGGCATATTGGAGAATCTCAAACACTACGATTGCAAGATGCTTCAATGCACATTCAGCGATTGGATTCGATTCTCCAAAGACAATCTGGTGAACTTAGCAACGCTTTGCATGAGATTGAGCGAAGGGATTCCGTAGGCGCCCCCGAGGCAAGGAAATTAATTGAAAGTCAGAGAGTTACATTACAAGCACAATCCAATGCAATGGAAGAAGCAAAGAAACTCATTGGTTCGCAAGAAAAAATGTTGAAACAGCTTGAAGTTAATACTGAAGATGCGCGTGGCCGTTGGGAAGATATGGTTGAAACAATGGAAAGGGTACTGAAGATTCAAGCTGAACATGCCGATGTTGCTCATCGTCGCTTGGCTGACGAAAGCGGTCGGCTTTCAGATGCATTCGCTGAAAACAATAGAGAAATGCAGCGAACGATGACTGAATTATTACAACAACTTGCGCTGGAACCTCGCACCTCTAATGTCTCTGTACAAGATTCGGTGGTTATGAATTCTAATGCCCATGCATCAGCAGAAGAGGCTGTGCGTATTGTTGTCGGACCACATCTGAAAAAAAGATCTTCGCGAAAAACGCCACACATTCCGGTTGTGAAATTAAAAGCACGGCCTTTGGGGAAAAAAAGTGAACAATGGGTCGATGCATTCAACGAGGATCTCATTTGAGGTGGCCCCATGAGCGGGGACAAATTGGACTGGGTCGGCGCCGCCCCTCTTGACCCAGGACTAATGGATGTCTTACGAAAAGACCTCGTAGTGCGCCGAATAATGATCTGGGTCCCTGCCGGATTGATTGTCACTATTGCACTTTTGTTTGGCCTAGAGATTCCATTAAAGAGCAAAGAAGCGTTAGCAATAATGGGTATTGCGGCTATTCTTGGAATAATTCTTGGAAGGACTTCCGGAATTTCTCGTTATAGTCGCATACAATCTGCTTTGATTGGTGGCATGGATATCGCCCCCCTTCTAGCAGAAGAAGAACGCCATATTGGGAGTCGAATTCTTGGTATGCCAGGAGGAGATGACATTCTAGACATCATAATGCGGCCGCGCGAAGGTGGCGAGTTAGCCAAAGACAAGGACAAGTGGGGACGTGTTGTTTACCGAACCCGTGGAAAGGATCCAAAGGGCCCTGCTGAGGGGGGAGGGGCCGATACAATTGAAGCGAGTATGCCTCGCATCGATGCAATGACTCCTCGGCCTGAATTTGATGGTTTAGAGGGAGATTTGACTTCTGGTGAAAAATTAGTTGAAACTGTCAACAAAGAACAAAGCGTGTCTGCACAAGCTGCTTGGGAACAATCTGAATCAGAGGACCCTGATTTAATTGAATCTGGATTTGAGAAATTGGGCGATATGGTTGCAGCGGGACAATTGAGGCCCGCTGAAGATAACTTTCCTCAAGCCCCTAAACGGGATGATCCTGATGGAACGGCATAGTCAAAACCAGGATGCAATTGTTTCGACAAATGCTTTTTCATAACTTTTCTCCGGATTGAAATCGAGGAGTTGGGTGGCTTTTTGTATGCTTGCGGATGAATGTTTGATATCGCCAACTCTTTCATCAGAATAAATAGGCTGAATAGAAGCTATTGATGGATCATATCGTGAGAGTATATCTCTCAACGACGTGAACAACTCTGTCATAGAAATTGTATTCCCTGATGCCACATTGTAGATTTGGTTTAATGCCTCATCATTCTCAGAAATGAGCGCGAGTAAATTTAGTTCAGCTACATCCAATACTCGAACGAAATCGCGAGTGGCGCTACCATCTCCAAATATCCTTGGTTGACTATGTGTTTTCATTAATTCAATGAATTTAGGAATTACAGCTGCATACGCTCCAAATGGGCTCTGGCGTGGGCCGTGCACGTTGAAATATCGCAGAGAAATTGCAGGGATTGATGATGAAAGAATGGCTTTTTCAGCAGCCAATTTATGTTCTGCATATGGAGACAAACAGTGTATAGGGGTGTCTTCTGAGATAGGCATTTCTAAACAATTCCCATACACTGCTGCAGTACTTGAAAACACCAAACGTTCGATCCCTTGTTTTTCTGCAGCTGTAATTAGATTCAAAGTGCCTTGGAGATTTATCGCTGCAGATAATTCTGGTTCAGCGATGGATCCTGGAACTGAGGCAAAGGCTGCAAGGTGCACCACATGTGTACATTGCCGAATTACAGAATGTATTTGCTCCAAATTGCAAATATCTCCTTCGACGAAAGAAAAGTTTTCTGCGCTTTCTAGGTGACTTACATTTTTTTGGTTCCCACTTGACAAATTATCAAAGCAGATGACTTCGGCACCGTACGCGACCAATGCGTCGCAAACATGAGAGCCGATGAAGCCAGCACCTCCCGTAACAAGGACACGCATATTGAGGCAGTTTCAGCCCCATTTCTTGAGGCATCCGGTGATTCATGCTCGACCGAGGGCTTGATGAAGCAAGAATAGTGCCGCGAAAACATGGGATGGGATGCCTCGTTCGCCTCTCGGGCCGATTCGGGCGACTTGAATGTCGCAATAATTGGTCTCGGATATGTCGGTCTACCGACTGCTATTGGGTTCCGTGATGCTGGATTCAATGTATGGGGTGTGGACATTTCAGAGCGTATTGTGAATGCGCTGCATGAAGGACGTAATCCCCTTGGCGACCCAGATCTAAACGATATGATTCCGGCACCTAATTCGGAAAGATGGCATATTACTCGAAATACATCGGAAGCGACTCAAGCTTGTGATGTTCTAATCGTCACAGTCCCAACACCAGTTTCACCAGATTTGAAGCCAGACCTCAGTTATGTCGAAAGTGCTGGTCGGGCTATCTTTGAAGCGACATCAAAGGGTTCACACAAGGTTGTTATTTTGGAAAGTACAGTTTATCCGGGTGTAACTGCAAGCACTTGGTTACCAATTCTAGAGGAACTAGGGCTAATCGAAGGTGAAGATGTGGAAGTTGCATATTGCCCTGAAAGATTCAATCCAGGTGACCCAAACCATGGTGTACGACAAGTCGCACGGGTGATTGGCTGTTCGAATCCTGAAGTTGGACAAAGTTTGGTCAATTTGTATCAACGCCTCACTTCTGAAGATGTTCGATATGTAGGAAAAGTTGAGGTTGCTGAAGCAACAAAGGTCATCGAAAATGTACAACGCGATATTAATATTGCATTGGTTAACGAGTTGGCTCAGATTTTCCCTGAATTGGACCTTGATGTGGAAGATGTTCTTACATCGGCTTCCACAAAATGGAATTTTCATAGATA
>JASLKH010000021.1 GCA_030747675.1 Candidatus Thalassarchaeaceae archaeon
ACTTGTAGGATTAGACTATCTTACTTTAGATCGTTCAGCCAACACATTGTCTGGTGGCGAAAGCCAACGAATCCGCTTAGCTACTCAAATCGGAACACGATTGACGGGAGTAATGTATGTTTTAGATGAGCCAAGCATCGGTTTGCATAGTAGAGACAACGACCGTTTACTTTCAACTTTAAGGGAACTTTGTGATATCGGCAACACACTGATTGTGGTTGAACATGATGAAGCAACCCTTCGCCAAGCAGATTGGTTGGTAGACATTGGCCCAGGAGCAGGGAAAAATGGTGGCCGCATAGTATCTAATGGCACACTCAAAAAATTATTATCTGCAAAAGAAAGCATTACAGGTGCCTATTTATCTGGCCGTGAAAAAATTCACATTCCTGAACAGCGAACACCACCAAACGGCTCTAACATTTCTGTAACAAATGCGCGATTGAATAACTTACAACATATCGATATCGACATCCCAATTGGGTGTATGGTGGCGGTCACTGGTGTTTCAGGCAGCGGGAAATCAAGTTTAGTAACGGGGACAATAGCACCAGCCCTTCAAAGAGATTTGAACAAAGCAGACTCTATTCCCGGACCACATGAAACAATCACTGGTCATGAAAACCTCGATAAAACGATAGTAATAGATCAGGCCCCCATAGGGCGAACCCCCCGCTCTAATCCAGCAACATACACTGGTGTTTTCACCCCCATAAGAGAACTATTCGCTGAAACAACACTTGCCCGAGAACGAGGTTATGCCCCAGGGCATTTTTCATTTAATGTCAAAGGAGGCCGCTGCGAAGCCTGCAAAGGTGGAGGTTCAAACAAACTTGAGATGAATTTCTTACCAGATGTATGGGTTACTTGTGAAATTTGTAAAGGTGCACGATACACAAGGGAAACTTTGGAAATAAAATGGAAAGGAAGAACCATCTATGATATTTTGAAAATGAGTGTTGCCGAAGCATGTATTTTTTTCAAAAATCAAAGAAAAATTCACAGGATTTTGAAAACAGTTGAGGACGTAGGTCTAGGATACATTCGTCTTGGTCAGCCAGCTACCACATTATCGGGTGGCGAGGCGCAGAGAGTCAAACTTGCCACAGAACTACATCGCCCCGCTAACAAACCTACAGTGTACATTCTTGATGAACCCACAACAGGACTATCGATGGCAGATGTAAAACAATTAATCGAAGTATTGCATAGAATTCGGACAAATGGTCACACAGTAATAATAATTGAACATAATTTAGATGTTGTAAAATGTTGTGATTGGGTTATTGACTTAGGTCCAGATGGCGGCGATGGCGGCGGAAACATCGTTGCTGTTGGAACACCCGAAGAAGTTGCAAAGAACTCATCTAGTTACACAGGTAAGTTCCTCGCAGACTACTTGTAATTAGCACAAGAGCGAGCCGGTTTGTTCAAGGACGTCCATCGAAGGCCGCTCCCCCGTAGGGGGAGATGTATGGCAGAGATACCAGTACACCTTGTCGAAGTCACACCTCGAGAATTGCCTGGTATGCAAGATACCCGGGGAGAAAGTGTCCGAGCGATGCTTGCAAATGATCACAATTTATCTTTTGATAAAATACGTTCAATTACCGGTTACCAAGTTAAAGCAAACCTTTCCGCCAAGCAATTGCTAGAATCTCTCCAAAATTTATTCACCGACCCAATTATTGAGCACGGTTCTGTAAATCAAAGCCTCCTTGACGACCCCAATTTTTTTCCAACAGCCCCAGATGCTGCGATAATGGTCGGATTCAAACCAGGGGTTACAGATAACGCTGCACAGGCTGCTTTGGATGGGCTTACCACATTATATCCAGATCAATCTAAATCCGCCAATATTGCAACAACAATGACATTTTTATTTTGGGGACTACCCGATAATATCAACTTACTAAATCTTGCAAATATTTTACACAACCCCATGATTGAAAGGGCAGCCATGGCAACCCCCGAACACTGTGCACAAGAAATCTGGCCCCAATTACCATACCCAGCGCGCCCCGAAGTGGTCTTCGCCCCCCCAACTACAATAGATTTGGAAGTCAGTGACAAAGAACTAATCCGAATTTCAGAAGAAGGCCTCTTAGCCCTTAATTTAGAAGAAATGCAAGCAATCCAAGCTCATTATCGCAATTCAGAAATTCAATCCATTCGTGAAAATTTAGGCCTCCCCCCTTTAGCCCCTACAGATGTTGAATTGGAATGCTTAGCGCAAACTTGGTCAGAACATTGTAGCCACAAAATCTTCGCAGCAAAAATCTTTCACAAAGATACCATTACAGGGGAAGAAAGTGAAATCAACTCTTTATTCAAAACCCACATAATGCAACCAACTTTAGATATGCAAAAAGAAGTTGATTGGTTACTTAGTATATTTCACGACAATTCAGGGGTAATTGAATGGACTGATGACTGGAGCCTTTGCATTAAAGCAGAAACTCACAATTCCCCTAGTGCATTAGATCCCTTTGGTGGAGCAATGACAGGAATTGTGGGAGTAAACCGGGATATTTTAGGGACGGGCTTAGGCGCTAGACCAATAGCAAATACAGATGTGTTTTGCTTTGGCCCACCAGACTTTGCTGGCGAACTCCCTGGGGGCCTATTCCACCCCTCCCGAGTATTGCGGGGTGTACATGCGGGAATAAGAGCAGGAGGTAACGAATCTGGAATTCCAACAGTGAATGGGGCAATTGTATTTGATGATAGATTCATAGGAAAACCTCTGGTTTATGCAGGAACTGTTGGGATAATGCCTCGCTATTTGCCCGACGGTAGAGAAAGTCACGATAAAACCCCTTCATCGGGCGACATTGTGTATATGTTAGGTGGTCGTGTGGGAAGTGATGGCATTCATGGGGCCACATTTTCCAGTCTAGAATTAACAGAAGAAAGCCCCAGCAGCGCAGTTCAAATTGGTGACCCAATCACCCAGAAAAAGATGCTGGACATGGTCCTTGAAGCCAGGGACCAGGGATTAATCCAAGTAATCACAGATAATGGGGCTGGGGGACTGTCAAGTAGCGTTGGTGAAATGGCAGAGTTAACAGGAGGAGCCGAATTAGATTTGGCAGCAGTTCCCCTAAAACAACCAGGTCTTTCACCTTGGGAAATTTTAGTATCAGAAAGTCAAGAAAGAATGACGGTTGGCATAACTGCTGCAAACGTTGCAGCATTTGAGAAATTAGCATCACTACACGAAGTAGAAGCCACACCAGTCGGTTCATTTACAGATAGTGGGGCATTTATCGTAAAATATGGTAAACAAACAGTGGCTCACTTACCAATGAATTTCATGCACGATGGTTGCCCCCAACTTCAACTTCAAAGTGAATGGACACCACCCATAAATGAGGAGCCAATTTTCCCTGACTATGATGAAAAAGAAATGGGTTTATTATTGCAAAAATTACTAGCAAGGCCAAACATAGCGAGCAAGGAATGGTGGGTACGACAATACGACCACGAAGTGATAGCACAATCAGTAATCAAGCCATTTTGTGGAGTAAATCATGATGCTCCAGGAGATGCCGCGGTCATCGCCCCCCTGCACGGCGAAACGCGTGGCGCAGTCATATCATGCGGAATCGTTCCAAGATACTCAGACATCGATGCTTATGCAATGACTGCAGCAAGCATCGATGAGGCGGTTCGAAATGCAGTGTGTGTTGGCGTTGATTTGGATAAGATAGCCGGTCTTGACAACTTCTGCTGGCCAGATCCAATCGAGAGTGAAAAGACACCCGATGGGAAATACAAACTTGCCCAACTAGTACGTAGCAACAGAGCATTAGATGACGTTTGTAGAGCTTACAATTTACCTTGTATATCAGGCAAGGATTCGATGAAAAACGATGCAAAATTAGATGGCAAGAAAATCAGTATTCCCCCCACTTTATTGTATACAATTCTCGGAGACCACCAGGATGTTCGCAAAGCTGTCTCCAGTGATTTCAAGGAAAAGGGAGACATCATCTATCTTCTTGGGGAAACACACCAAGAGTTGGGTGCAAGTGAATTGAGCTTCCTCCTTTCTGAAGAGAACGATGGGGGCATTGGAAATTCAGTACCCCAAATAGACACTACACGCAACCTCGCTATGTACAGGAGTTTAACTTCTGCCATGAAAAGCGGGTTAGTTAGAAGCGCCCATGATTGCAGTGATGGGGGACTGGCAGTAGCAATTGCAGAATGTTGCTTTGGTTGCGATGGGGGGACAACCATCAATCTTGATGGATTAATATCCACTAGCGTCGATGTTTGGGGGGCCCTCTTTGGAGAATCCTTAGGTAGAATTGTAGTAAGTGTAACACCAGAAAACGTAAGTAAATTTGAATCTATTTTGAATAAACATTCATTCACTAAATTAGGAGAGGTAGGTGACAAGAAGAATTTACAATTTACAGTAAATAATAAACCTATTCTAAAAGCGAAACTATCTCATTTACTTGATACATGGAAGAACACTTTGAACATGGGGGGTGAGCAATAATGCCCAAAGAAGTCCGTGTGGCTGTGTTGTATGGTTTCGGGATTAATTGCGATCACGAAACAAAGGCCGTGTTTGAAATGGCAGGGGCAACGGCAGAACGCATTCATGTTAATGAGTTAGTAAATGGTGAAAAGACCCTAGCAGACTACCACATTATGGCCGTCCCAGGTGGTTTTTCATTCGGCGACCATCTTGGGAGTGGTAGATTACTCGGAAACCGATTACGCTTCGGCCTTCGAGACATGGTTCAAGAATTTGTGAGGTCCGGAAAATTAGTGATAGGCATTTGCAATGGATTCCAAGTACTTGTGAAGATGGGGCTTCTTCCTGGTGATGAAGAAGTCAGTTTGACACAAACCGCCAGCCTCACACTAAACAATACTGGCCATTATGAGGATCGCTGGGTCCATTTGGAATTTGACCCCAATAGCCCCTGTGTGTGGACCAAAGGACTTGAGCGAATACGCGTTCCAGTGCGACACGGTGAAGGAAAATTTGTAACAACCATTGACGCAAATTTGGACGAATGGTCAGAAAATGGCCAACTCACAGTCAGATATGTAGACCCCACCTCATCATACCCGTCCGCTAGCGACGACCCACTACCCTTCCCCATATGTCCTAATGCAAGTATGCGCAACATTGCCGGTGTTTGCGATCCATCAGGCCGTGTGTTTGGGTTAATGCCACACCCTGAAGCAAACCATTCAACATGGTTGGGAGCTACATGGACAAGAGAAATGCCAACCCATGGTGAAGGTGAAGGGATGGCAATATTTCACAACGCAGTAAAATTCGTTCAAGAGAATTTTTAGTCCTCTAGAAGATCATCAACACCTTCGATAGCATCTTTGATTTTTTCACGCTTAGCCTTTCTCTCCGCTACGTGCGCATCTGCGAGCAAATCACGAATATCGTCTGGGACATTTTGCACTGCAGCATTAGCCGAGACCCTATCTGTGAGTGTAATATCTTCCCCAACACGATCAGAACGATCAACCTCATCTATTACTTTACTCGGCACCGTTCTTTTTCCAGCGTGCACATCAACACCTAAAGGCAAGTCATCAGAAAGCGCACGAGCAAATCGCGCACTTGGAGCCTTATCTTTCCATGGATTTCTATTTGCCATATCTTGTATTAGTGAGCCCTTAGGACGTTTCTTCGCAGCGGCAAAAAGGGCATCAATTTCCTCTTGAGAAGGAGGGGTTCTTGGCCCCTCGTGCTGGTTGATGAGATGCACATACCCCCTCAATAATTCACCATGAGTTTCATCATGGTCCATTTTTTCAGGTGCTGCGAGCATCGAAAGCAATTCTTTGCCCCATCTCGAAACATCGTCATCACTACGAGCAATTCTCTCCCTTACCCTCTCGTGTCGAATAATACAACCTTTACAGCGAGCTGTACCAACTTCATCAATTGCATCACACATCAAGCAACAAACAGCGAACCCCATATCGCTCATTGCTCTCCGGGGTAGTGACATCAATCACGCATAAACAGCACCTACGAATGAAACATTCCCATCCACGAACCCTCAAAGGCATGGAACTCTTCGTCATGGACAGTTGCCATGGCGGATAAGAAGACACCCCGCATAGATTTGGTTGAAAATGACCCATTTTCTAAGGCCACAAACCCCACTTCCCATTCAACAGCAAGAGATGATGGTAACTGGCGTCAACAGAGTTCAAGCCCCCGCATTGTCCAAATTCAATATTCTCCATTTTCTCGAGGGTTTACACAAGCATACCGTCCAGCACCAACACTTCACACTGGTTCATTCTGGCACTTTTCAACAATAGAGTTGAAAGATTTAGCCATATCATTAGCGGCTTTTTCTTTGGGCCTAGCTTTTGTTTTTAATGGAGGTATTTTGGGTGGGATGTTGGGACTTGGGCCAATGTTATTATTCACCATCCCACTCTTTTTCGTCATGGCCACAATCGCATTCGGTCCCGCATTTATTATCCATGAATTAGCCCATAAATTCGTAGCCCGACATTATGGCTGTTGGGCTGAATTTAGAGCGGATCCAAACGGCCTCCGAACTGGAGTATTAATTGCATTCTTCATCGGATTTTTATTTATGGCACCAGGCGCAGTCATGGTCGCAGGAAACGTCACTAGAAAGCAAAATGGAATTATTGCATTAGCTGGCCCCCTTTCGAATCTAGTACTTTGGATTCTTGCATTACCTGTGTTTATCTTCTTAGGCGACTTAGGGATTATTGGCCAAATAATCGGGCTTTGGCTAGTAGCCAATGCAATCTTAGGAGCCTTCAACATGCTTCCTTTTGGGCCATTGGATGGCAGAAAAATCAAAGAATGGTCCGAACCAGTATTTTGGTCATATCTAGCAATTTTCATCACAATTGTCTATATCACGCTTTTCAAGCAAGAAATGCTTCTTAATCTTGCTTAGTCAAGATAACTATTCAGAATCGGTTGATGGTCAAGATGCAGGAACATCATTGTTCCATACCAAGTCATTAAGTCAATTGAATTCACTAGATTTTGCGTCCCAGTTCCGTAATCATTTTCCATCCAATATTCCATTTCATCAACCGTATCACACGTTTGATGGTAACAATCGTAACCATCAACAAGTCCTCCGAATCCCACCGTTACAGTTCCTATTTCTTGGAAAGAAGCGTGATCACTCCGGGCAGTAGTTGCTTCATTAATGATGACACCAGGTTCCCCCTTCGCTGCCCAATCAGCCTTCAATTCTCCATTGAGTACGGCCAACTCTTCCTCAACACCCAAAGCATCCCCTGCCAACCATTCAGCAAGATAGACCATTTCTGGTTGGTTGATAGTATTCTCATCAGTATCTGGACCAATGTATACACGGAACGGCCAATTTTCAGAACTTGCAGGATATGACCCATCTCCATTGTTATCAGTTCGATCAGAAGGTGTGCCGTTACCCGGCCAATTTACGCCACCCATATCGATGTTGATGTAATTGGTAATCTGAATGTCATCAGGAAGGTCATGGACCCAAGCGATACTCCCGCGCTTACCCCCTTCCTCACTACTCCAGAAACAAAAGACAATTCCTCGGCGCGTGGGAATATCGAATAGAGCCTCCGCCATATTCAGATTCACCGACGTCCCTACGGTATTGTCGTAAGCTCCCACGCGAGTTCCGTATCCCCGGGGCGTCCCTGATGAAGGATCATTGATGATAACCATCGGCGCAATATCGAAATGGGAACCGATGACCATCCATTCATCTGGGAACTCATATCCTTGTTTGTAAGCACAGATATTGTAAGCCTCTGGATTGCTTTCAGTGTACTGGAATCGGTGATGTCGCACATCCTCATAACCGTAAGATTCGAGTGTGGATTTAATCCAATTTGCAGCATCTTCGTATGCAGGATTTCCTTGCCCCGCCCAGCGATCCAAATAACCCTTGGCAAGATCAACATCAAGGGGCGAAAAACTATCGTCGGTGATGAAAGAAAGAGTATCATAAGTTCGCTTTCCAGCAACTAAACCTGTACTATGTAGACCACCCTCTTCAATGGGAACATTTGCTGCCATAGGGCGAGTTATTTCAGCAAAACGTATAGAAACAGGCCCGCCAGTTTCAGTACTATTGGATAATTGAAGCAACCCCCCTTCTTTTTCGGCCTCTACAATTTCAACCCCACGACTTGAATCCATCCCGTCTGCCGACCACGTTTCCCATGAAATATTCCCTTCTCGAATTGGAAATACATCTTGACCCACCTCACCGATTAAGACCGCAAAAACATCAGCTCTTGGCGGAATGAGAATAACAACTTCATCCTCATCGTCAGCCCCCAAATCAAGAACAGTTCCATTTTGAATAAATCCAGTAATAGGTTGAAGAACAAGATATGGGATAAGAACCCTCATGGCTTTATCAGCATGAAAGTGGACACTTTGAAACTCTCCAGCAGTCAAAGGTTCTGGTGAAATGTCTAAATCATCTGCAGAGGCCAAATTACTACCCTCACTCCCAAAGCAGCCTTGGATGCTAGCACCTACAATTAACATCACCAGAAGGATTGGCAACGAGACTCTACGCATTAAACCGGCGAATACCATTGTATTGTTGAACCCACCGCCCGTACGCGCGAAAGCCGCAAACGGTCTTATCAAAAGAATATGGATAAACAAGTCAATGATCCATCTGCAGCCCGGATGTGCTCCATATCAACAACTCGCACAGAAAATCCAGCGTTTTCCAAGATTTTTTTAGTATGAGGGTAACCCCTTGAAACCAATAGATTTCCATTTTCAAATCCAATTGTATTTGCAGCATAAGCCTCTTCATTTGGCACCCATAAAATTTCAACACCTTCGTCTTCTAATGTACGAAAGTGCTCTGGTGTAAGGTGCCCCTCCGCCGCAACAATTGTTCCAGGGCGGGGGGAAGAACAGACAGTTGTTAGGTGCAAGGTTGATTCAGGAATCTGAAACTCAATAAGATCAAAACCACGTTCAGTAACAACTTCCCGTAAAAATTCAACACCTTCTCTATTAGTTCTAGTAGAAACACCAACCAAAAACCGGTCATCAAAGAATACAACATCACCCCCATCCATTTTCGCCCCAAACGGCATCTGTACAACATCGATGTGGGTTTGCAAATATTCTTTGATAGCTAATTGTTCACCCTCCCTACTAGGGTGCCCCACATTAGTAATTACAACAACATCTCCAACAACTACCGCAGTATCTTCCACAAAAGTACAGTCTGGGTATTCAGAAAGACCTGGAAGAATATCAACATCCACATCATTTTCTTTTAGTGCAGACACAAAGTCATCATGTGCAGCCTGGCTGAGACTTACATCGGTTGGCCCCGTTCCAAAGTAACTTGCCAAAGCGTTAGTGAAGTTTGGACTCACACGTCTGACAACAGCGCGGCTGCGCTTACGATGACGCCAACTGTCACCCATTACCTAGAGCCGGTTCAAACAGGCCACATATACCTTCGGAATAAGGAAATAATATCCTAATTCCGGAAATTAGGCTATTTAACCCATAGATTTGGTGCAGAGGGCAGGATTTGAACCTGCGAACCACTGAGGACTGGGACCTCATCCCAGCGCCGTTGACCAAGCTTGGCAACCTCTGCAAGATGACACAACGAAAAACCACTTTCTTATGAATCGAACGGGGCGAACAGATTCGACTTAATATGGGCAACCCATCTACAGAATTAGATGGAACACATACCATTAGCCAAAACATATCTTGATGATGAGATTCGGGATTTAACTCTCGAAGTTTTGGATTCTGGACAATGGGTGAAAGGGCCGCAATCGAAAGCGTTTGGTTCAGAATGGGCTGAATGGTGTGGTGCGCTGGCGGGAGCCCCCACAAGCAACGGTTCCACCGCGTTGATTGCAGCATTAAGGCTACTGAGAATTGGACCAGGTGATGAGGTAATAGTCCCGAGTTTAACATTTATTTCAAGTTCTACATGTATTGATCAAGTGGGTGCAACACCCATTTTTGTCGATGTAGAACCGGAATATTACACCATGTGCCCCCAATCCGTTGAAGAAGCAATTACACCATCAACCAAGGCAATTATTGCAGTCCATTTGTTTGGTCAAGTTGTAGACCCCAAAATCATGAATTTAGGGGTTCCGGTGATTGAAGACGCCGCTCAAGCACACGGCGCAGAATATAATGGAGATAAAGTCGGAAGTCTGGGAAACTTGGCAACATTCTCATTCTTCCCGAGTAAAAACCTCACAGTTGGAGGCGATGGAGGTGCACTATTGGCCAATTCCAAAGCTCATACAGGAATACTCACAGCCTCTACAGATCATGGACGCCATCAGAAAGGAGAGTACAATTTTTTGAGTAGTAATTTTAGATTATCAGAAGTCCAATGCGCCATTGGCAGAGCACAATTAAAACATCTAGAAAAATGGTGCCAACGGAGAAGAGAGATAGCGGAAAAATATTCCAAATCTTTTCACCCAAATTCTATTCCCAAAGTTAGGGAACGTAGTAAACACGGTTGGAATCAATATGTCTTGAAGATTACAAAACCAAAATTATTCAGGGAATATATGGACAACTGTGGAATTGATACAGCAATACATTACTCAACACCAACCCACCTTCAACCAATATATTCACAACACCATCAATCAAAATTAGGAACTCTCCCCTTCACAGAAGAAATTTGCAAAAATTTGGTAGCAATCCCCGTTTTTCCCCAATTGACCGATGATGAAGTAGAATACATCATTTCGTCGATACAAGCATGGCAATCAGACATCCTCGCGTAAATCACACCAAGGTTCTCTTGCCAAAGAACCTGAACCATACCGCCCATCATCTGTAACTTCATCTCCCAACCAATGTGGTTTTTTAAATTCAAAATTAAAGTTAGGAAGTTCAATCTCAGCAAGTACGAGCCCAGCATTATCTCCATCGAAAAAATCAATCTCCCAAACCAACCCTTCTTCAGATAACACCTCATATCGTTTTTTGATTACAGTGGGAAACCTCCAAGATTCTGCCAAATGCAATACTTGGGCATGTGGAACTTCAAACTCCCACTCAATTCTGCCACCATCGACAGTCGGCCCTTTTACAGTAACAAACCCCCGACCTTCTTTGATACGAATCCTTGGTGTCAAATCCCCACCATCAATTAGTGATTGAATACCATTACTAGCTGCATTAGGTAAATTAGAAATGAGAACCCCATCTTCAAAAATAAGGCTATTTTCGCGTATTTCTATTCTCCATTTTGGTAGATAGCATTGGATTATTTTACTTCCTCGACCAAGCGCAGGCAATGCAACCTCGTCAACAATTCGAAACCGCCGTTCTATTTCGATAGGCACAACCATCATTCTTCCTCCACAGTTGGCAACTTTACATTATCGAATTCGATGACGAAATTACCCAATAATAGTGCCGCGGCACCAAGGGGCAACCAGAAAGTGAAATCACCCTCTAAACCCATTATTAAGGAAAAGATTGCAGCCCAAACAGGCTCTAGTGCATAGATTATAGCGGCATGAACGGGAGATACTGCTTTTTGGAATAAATTCAAAATTAGTAATGCAACCAAACTCCCGAATATAGCACACAAAAGTAAAGGGAATAAGAAAGACCGTACTTGTAATAATTCAAACAACTCATCTCCCCCACCCTCTCTCAAAGGCCACAAGAGAAATACAACGAATGAAAGTAGAGAAACGGTCAAAATCATTGGACCGGTTAACAACAATGGATCAGTTTTTTTGGTGATTCTGTCAGTTGCAATAATGTGTGCAGCAAACAAAAAGGCACAAGCAACAGTTAACCACTCCCCAATCCCAAAAGTAAGGTGTGGCTGACCATCAATGAAGGCCGCGCCAAAAGTAGCCAGCAAAACACCAATTAACGCAAACTTGGTTAGGCGTTGCCGACCCAAAACCACACCTATTAAGGCAGTAAAAACCACATACAAACTTGTTAGGAAGGCCGAAACAGCAGGAGTCACCTCTTTTAATCCAAACATTTGCAGAAGGAATCCACCCCATACTATGAACCCTAACCACCCCCCTCCTTTCCAGGAATCTAACTCAACAAATCCTTTTCGAGCCCTTGGAAATAACAAAGGGAAAAGTAAGGCAGCAATCGTAAAGCGCATCCATACAAAGAACGTGACAGTCCAATTTTGATTCAGTTGTGGTTTAGCGGCAGCAGCAGCATCCAGAGATTGTTGCATCCAAACAAACGTCCCCCCCCACGCCAATGTAACTGCCAATAATGCCCATATGGCCTTTTTATTGCTCACTTAAGCACCTCATGCAAAGCAGATCTGAACATCGAGATAGAACGGCGATGATCAATCACTCCCGCATGAACTTTCGCCAACCCCCCTAATTCCTTGCGCCGGGAATACACATCCTTGAGGGCCGCACACCATTCATCTAATGTGGACTCATATGGCAAAGTCACACCCCCATTTCCAACAGCTTCAGGTTGCGCCCCTAAATCAACGCAAACCGTCGGAACCCCAAACAAACCACCTTCATTTGTTACACGACCCCAAGACCCTGTACTCTCAAAAACGAGCAGATGAACATCAACATGGTCGAAAATTTCAGCAGGGGGAACAAACCCCATCCACTCTGTATTGCCATATTTTTGGAGAGACTCTCCATGAGCACCGCCACCATACACTTCAATATGGGCTTCAGGCCAACTTATTTCCAAAAAAGGCAACAACCTATGATAAAATGCCAACCCTTTTTCGGGAGAAGGGTTGACAATTGCAATTCTAGGAATATTTACATCTCCAGTTACTACCCTTTCCTCCATTGCATTTCGCCTCTTGAATTCAACGAATTCTAGTGATCCAAAAGTTTTCTCATAATCTACAGGGAGAGGAACATGAAATCCATTACGTATAGCAAATCGCTCCTTCACTTGTTCGATTAACCCCAACCCCGCACAACAAATTCCGACAGCACCTTCTAATGCAGGACGAAACAGTTCGGGGTGCCTAAATTGAATTTCATCACGGACAAAGCAAACATATGGTATCCCATACTTCTTGAAAATAGATGCCGCACCAGGTGCCCAATCTAATTGAGTCACACCCACAACATCCGTAAAATCCCCACCAAGGTCAGATATTTTCGAGTCTAACCACTTAGCAAATTGGGCATTACGTACACGCAAATGCCTCCTTTGGAGGCCTAAATTTGGCTTCCCTGTAGACCTAACCCTTAATCGCCATGCTAATCCAGACCAAATCCCTTCAATTCGTAGATTTGTTGTGGTGATATCCAAATTGGAATCACGAGTCAACTCAGTACTGCCCCCACGATCGCTACTATGGAATACGAATACACCTAACCCATCTTCTAGAATACCCACTTCTTCACATTCAACCAGTGGAATGTATTGCGCGGCATTATCTGCTAAAGGACCACTTTCACTCACTCCTTTGAGGAGGGTGGCCAAACTCATTTCAGCTCCACCTGCAGGTGGGTCCAAATCCCTGAGAGCAGCAATTACTCTTGGGGCCATGAGTCTCGGGTACCGACCACTCACATGAATTCGCTCCTAAAATTCCATCTTAAACCAACGTCATAGTCATGGACATCCTTTGCCACCACATACATTATGGGAATCACAATCGGAGTCATTGGTTGTGGCCATTGGGGAAAGAATCATGCAAAAACACTCACTATATTGCGTGAAGAAAAAGCAATTGATAATTTCGTCATATGTGACATAAACAGCGCTAGAGCAAAGAAAGTCGCAGATTATTACAATGTTGGTTGGTGCACCAATCCACTGGATTTAGTGAACATCTACAACGTCGACGCCGTTACCATTGCAACACCTACAACCACACATACCGAACTTTCAATCACATTTCTTAACGCAGGTATTGATGTATTAGTTGAGAAACCAATGGCACTTGACGTTGATGACGCTGAAAGAATGATTAAATGTTCAAAATTAAACAACCGAATTTTGGCAGTAGGCCACCCACTTCGATATCACAAACCCCTCCGCGAAGCAATATCTCTAGCCAGAAATGGTCACCTCGGCTCGTTACAGTCAATCGAGTGTGAAAGACTATCAGTTCGAGAACCGCGAACAGATACAGGTGTAATTGCTTCTCTTGCAATCCACGATCTCGATATTTGTTTAATGTTATTTGGCGAAAGAAACCCGTTGAGAATAAATTCATTATCTCTCCCCTCGAACATAGAAGGAATAGAGGACTACGCCGTCATTCAGTTAGAATTCCCCTCGGGGGAAAACGACCCCAATTCTACAATAAATGCAAATTTAACCTCATCTTGGCGCAGCCGTCTAAAAGGCAAAGTAAGGAGCACGCGCATCCACGGCCAGGATGCAAGTATTGACATTGACACGAGTCGCCATGATGGATTTTTCATCCACCACCACCCTTCTACTCTAGTAGAAGGAAAGACTCCCTTTCTAAAATCTCCAGGCCAATGGATTCCCGTGAAAGACGGTGAACCGAGTTTAACATCTGAATTGCGTGCTTTTGCAAATGCATGTATATCTCGCACTACAGAACAATTGTTTGCAACAGCTGAAATTTGCTTACCAGCAACCAAACTAGTTGCTTTAGCTAAGCAAGCCTCCAAACAAAGCACACCACTCGAACTAGACCAAGACTTTTCGCAGTATTCAATAGCCACACCTGTTTCGCCAAAGACATGGTAGTAAACATCGCACGTCCATTACTTGGAGACTTATACAGTCTATATTGCAGTGCTTTGGGGAGTACAGCAGCGTGGTGGACAGGTCACCTAACCGTTGTAGCAATCATCGCTTTTTTCAGTTGGACAATTAGAAATTGGACAGACATAGCAGAAGGATTCAATTTGAATGGTATGCGCATATGGTCTTGGATTGTTTTCATTGGGATGACATTAGGTCAGATGATTCTATACATGGAAGGCTTCAACTTCCCTCTAAATGGTGCATTCCTCACTGCTTTGGCAACCAGCGCATTCATTTGGTGGTCATGGTATACTTTGGAACCCACGAAGGCCTAACTCTCCGAGGGTTGATGTGCTGTAAGCCCCACCTTCCTTCCGATGGCAACGTTCGGTGACCACCCTCCCCTCCCGTCTTCTCTCGAAACTCTCCTTGAAGATGAAACAGTTTCAACCCTATTTCTGAAAGCCGATTGCCCCCCTCGTGTGAAGGCAGGCCACATCACTGAATTGAGGTTGGAAAATTTAGAGTTAGATGTGTGGGATAAACCAACACTAGAAGCCTTAGCAAATGAATTAGTGGATGTCATCAATCAAAACACCCATCGATCTGATTGCTTTATTGAAATTGAACGTGAAGGTTGCCGTATCTTGCAGGCCGGTGATTTACGCATCACCTGCGCTTGGCCCCCATTTTCAGATGCGTGGGAATTAACAGTTGTTCGCCCTGTGGCCCATTTATCATTGAGTGATTATGAATTGGACCCACGTCTGATTAAACGCCTTTCAAACCATCACAGGGGTGTATTTGTAGTAGGCAAGCCAGGTTCAGGAAAAACTACCTTTGCACAAGCGATAGCCGCTTATCTAGATGAAGAAGTAGGTGCTATGGTGAAAACCATGGAGGCCCCAAGAGATTTGCAAGTTCCACAACGCGTGACACAATATGCGCCCCTTGAAGGGGATTTGGAAAAAACAGCGGAAGTGATTTTCTTAGTGCGCCCCGACTTTGTAATATTCGATGAAGTTCGCCGCACTCGAGACTTTGAGATATTTGCAGACGTCCGCCTTGCTGGTGTTGGCCTACTAGGGGTAACTCACGCAAACAGTGCATTAGAAGCAGTCCAACGTTTGATAGGAAAAGTAGAACTTGGTATGATTAGCCAAGTTCTAGATACAGTTATCCACATTGAAAAAGGGTCGATTTCTCAAGTTCTTGAGCTGACAATGGTCGTGCGTGCACCCAGTGGAATGGAATCAGATTTATCTCGCCCAGTTAT
>JASLKH010000022.1 GCA_030747675.1 Candidatus Thalassarchaeaceae archaeon
CTTGAGTTGTAATATCATATCCTGCATCTAAAGCACTACTCAACGACTTTTGTAATAATGCAGATGTTCGGTCTTCATCAGACTCGACTTTTACCTCTGGTTCAATATCGATTTCCTCAATACTTGTTAATCCCAAGGAACGCCTCTCTGCGCCATCCTGAATGGTTTCCTCTTCCACTACTGGAATAGGAATTTCTACTTCGGGTGTTTCCTCAACCTCAATTGTTTCTTCAATTTCCTTTGGTTCAATAATAGTAGGAACTTCCTCCTGGCCGTATTGTTTCTGAACAGGACGGTCAGGAGTGATTGCTGAGGGTGTTTTTTGAGGAGATACCGTAGGTTGTGTGTCTACTGGATTTGGAGGTGTAAATCCAGTATTAGGAGGAGTTGGCTGTGGGCGAACTCGGGGTGGTGCCCTCCGTGTGCCGCTTTTCCCTCTACGTGCCAGAACTCGCCCTCCGTAACCTTTCCCGTAAGATTGCCCCTCTAAAGGCTTCCTAGCCTCACGACCATGCAATAGACGTCATGTCAGTACGAAGCATTTGATCAACACCGGAATCAGATAGTAGTGTGGGCGTAGAATACAACATCTGTAATCGTCCAAGAAGTGCAATCATTGTCCCATTATCTACACAGTACATCTTAGGTGGCCAATGCCCAGTTGCTCCTCTTTCATCACACATAATTTGGGTCATCTCTCTCATCCTCTCATTACATGCTACACCCCCACCCAGTAGAAGTTCTGACTTTCCAGTATGTGCTAATGCTCGTTCAGCTACCTCAATACACGCTGCATATGCATGTTCTTGCAATGACCAACATACAGAATCGAATGAGGCGCCTTTTTCAATTAATGTATCAGCAGCATTTAGCAATCCAGAAAAAGCAAGATCCATTCCTTGTACAGCATACGGTAATTCCAGATTTTCAATACTAGGGGAATCTATGGTTTCCAGATGCCTTAATGCTGCACGCTCAATCTCTGGCCCTCCAGGGAATGGATAACCATGATGCCTGGCAAATTTATCCAACATATTACCAATTCCTATATCCAATGTTTCACCTAGTACCCTGTATCGTCCATCTAACCGAGCAATTACCTGCGTATTTCCCCCACTAACATACAGTAAAACGGGATCGTCACATCCACAAATTGCTCTACCTATTTCGATGTGTGCTACACAATGATTTACACCAAATAATGGAACCTTGCGAGATGTAGAAATTGCTCTTGCAACCGAGGCTCCAACTCTTAGACAAGGCCCTAAACCAGGACCTTGGCTAAATGCAACCCCAGTAAGATCCTTCATGTTTAGATCCTGTTCAGATAATAGGCGGCGAAGTAATTCACCAGAGATTTCACTGTGATGATCTGCAGCTTCTCGCGGATGAATCCCTCCTTCAAGTGGGCGAATGATGGATGAGGCAGATGGAATTGGGACCCCGTCTGATGAAACTCCACCAAATGAAAAGGTATGAGCAGTGCTCTCAATACCCAGAATCCACCCCTCAGCCATGTTTACCGGAAGACCGCATGCATTTCAAGCCTTGACGCTATGGCCATGCATGGATACGGTAATCGTTGGTGCATCTGAGGTCGCCCATCTCAGCAATGGAGACGGTCCAAATAATCGAATTGACGGTCAATTAATGCTGGATAGAGAGGCACATGTCACTGCTGATTTAGCCATACATATCAAGGATGGAAAAATAATCAAATTTTCATCTAATGATGAGATGAAACAGGAATGGGGCATTCCTTCAAATTCTAATGAAGTCAATATCATAGATGCAAGTGGTTGTGCGATCATACCAGGATTTGTAGATGCGCACACACATCTTCTATGGGATGGAGATCGTTCAAATGAAATGGCAATGAAACTTAGTGGAATGTCCTATCGAGAAATTTCTGAAAAGGGCTTCGGAATTGCTTCAACAGTTTCTGCTACACAAAATGCTGCCGCATCAAGGTTGCGACAAATTGGCATGGATAGAATCGAACGTGCGAGAAAAATGGGGACAACAACCCTAGAAGCAAAAAGTGGTTATGGACTTGATTTAGATACCGAATTGCGATTACTCCAATCAGCATCATCGATGGAAGGAAATGGAGTCACATTACACCATACATGGTTAGGAGCCCATGCATATCCTACAGGTTCAAATGAAAATGAGTGGAATAGACATCTCATCGATGAACAACTTCCCGCTGTAATAGAGCAAGGCATAGCAACATCCGTCGATGTTTTTTGTGAACCTGGGTGGTTTAGTATTGAAACGACTGAAGAAATCTGTCTGTCTTCTAAGAAATCAGGACTAGATATTCGTCTTCATGTTGATGAATTCGTTGATGGAGGTGGACTATCATTAGCAGCCGAGTTGGGTGCTTCAACTGCTGATCATGCAGGATATTCATCAGATGAGGCACGTTCAAAGGCCCATCATTTAGGAGTAAATACTGGATTTCTTCCAGGCACTCCATATGTCCATGGAGATCCATTGCCATCAATCGTCAGTCGTTGCATCGATGAAGGATGGATGTGGTCTCTTGCTACTGATTTCAATCCTAATTGCAGGACACTGTCTATACCATTCGTCGGTAGTCTGGCAGTACATCGTTTACGTATCCCCCCAATTGCTGCTTTAGCAGCTGTTACAATCAATCCTGCATCCACACTTAACGTAAAGAAGGGAGTTGGAAGACTAGTAGAAGGTGGAATTGCAGATTTGAATATTCTACATACATCTAGTGCAGATGGGTGGTGCCTAATGCCAGGAGATAATCCTGTCAAAATGTCAATTCACCATAGTTCTTGTTAAATTCCATAATTAGAATTGATTCTATTAAAGATATTTTTCATAAATATGTAATTCACCTCTAATAGAATTGATTCTATTTGTTGTAAAATACAATAATCGAGGATCATACCTCATTTCCCTAATATCTCGCATCAAGGGTGGCCGATAACGTACATTATCGGCCATGAATTGTGAACATGGAGTGTATATATGCTACGATGTGCTTGGCAGTATAGCGATTGTTGATTATTATTCAAAAAAAAATGTAAATGTGGCCTCTACCCCCCTACTTGAAGCCATAAATTCGATATTTTCTACATAGTATGGGGGATTATTCAAATCCCAAATGATTTAGGGACATTCATGTCTTACGAAGGCTACTGCCTCAAATGCAAAACATACGGTCCAATTAGTAATGTTCAACATGCAACAATGAAGAATGGAAGGAAGCGTGTTTTTGGAACATGTTCACAAAAAGGATGTAATGGAAAGATTTCGAAAATTGTAGGGTGATTAACAACATCCTTCTACGCGTTCTGGTGCGGCCACGAAAACTACTTTGTCCACATCCTGGATGTTTCTAAGTTGTGAAACCATTTCTCTGATAGTTCCAGCTGTACCACTCACTTGCATTGTATCAACACATGAATGACTAGATGGTAAACAATTATGATGATATGACGAAACTTTGACTTTTCCTGAATGTCTTATTTCTGCTAACTTATGATCAACATTATGTTGGAAATATACTACTGTGGTACCATCTATTAGAATATCTGCATCCATACTATTCAAATCACCTCGCATAGTATTTTCAGCAAAGTGTAAACTCGCCTCTCTTAGGAACATACTACGATTTCGATAACCGGATTTTTCAACCAGTTGTTCTAACCTTTCCGCGAATTCATTGTCTATGCTAAAGGAAACTATTCGACTCATAAAACGCGGAATAACAGATTCCTATTAATAATATCTAAAATAATAATTATTAACATATATTATATATCTATTATTTCTCGCGAGGGCATGAATAGTAGATCGTTGAGAGTAGCATTAGTGAGTCTGATAATGATAATGTCATGCTTGGCAGGATGTTTATCCACAGAAGATGTTTCAGATGAAGATGGTGCCGAGTCATTAGGAAAGGTAGTTGCTTCAACATACCATGTTGAACAATTATTGAAAGCTGTTGCAGGAGATACATTAGAAGTCGAGTTATTGTCGCCAACTAATGTTCCTGTTCACGATTTCGAACCTTCAGCGAGTGACATACTCAAACTACAAGATGCTGATGTATTCTTTTACCATGGGTTAGGCCTTGAACCCTGGGTGGAACCGACACTAGATTCGTTAAGTTTGGCTGCACCTACCTCAGTTTCTACTCACGCAATGCCTACGGGTGAAACTACTCTAGATTACGAATCTATACTGATTAGCGAATTGTGCGAGCTTGCTGAAGGACCATTTGAACGTACTAATCTAAGCATGAATGAAATTTCAATGCATGATATTCATGCTGAACATGTAACACACAGTATGTGGTTCCCTGAGATGGACCATGAACACGATGATAATGGCCACGGTGATGACCATGATGATCACGATGATGATCACGATGATGAAAACGGTGACCATGATGACCATTCAGGACATGGGCACGCTTCACCTATGGATACAATCACTAACCCAAGTGGTTGTCCAACTGATTATGTAATCGTAATATACGAACTAGAGAAGGGTGACGTTGTAATCGAATTCGAAGCAGAAGACGATCATAATTTCAATTTGACTGTACTTAAGATGGGAGGTGGACATCACCATCACGCTCATGATGACCATGATGACCATGTTGACGAAGACCGTGACCGTGAGGAACACGAGGGGCATGATGATCACGACGAACACGATGAAATCACCGAGGAAGACTGTGAACGTAGGAACGGTACATGGGAAGAGGATCCTGACCATATAGGG
>JASLKH010000023.1 GCA_030747675.1 Candidatus Thalassarchaeaceae archaeon
TTGAACAACAATCTGCACAAAAAAGTCACGATAATGCAACACCTTCACCACAAGTTAATGCTCCAAATTCAGCGTGTCAATCTTGTGGGAATCAAGTCCAAATCGGATGGATGGCTTGCCCGCATTGTGGAAATAACCTCTGAAGTTGATTCGAATGGCCCTTACTGTCATCGACGCAAATGATTCAAATGCAGGAGAAGCTCGAATCGTAGTTGGTGTGATTGGAACTATAGTTTCATTCTTTTCTATTGCATTTGCTGCAGATCTGACTTTGGCTTGTTGTTTTTGGTTTTTAATATCAATAATCATTACAGTTTCTGGCTTTGACGCAAAGAAAAAAGCAGCAAATATGCAACAAGTTGTATATATCCCAGAACCAAAACAAGTGCAACAAGTCATCCACCACCTCTACCCTCAACCACCCGTTGTACAACCTCGCCTCGCACCCGTACATATTTCAAAAACCAGCACACACAATTCACCAGCGACATCTCAGGAAGATTGGGCAATGGATGCTCGAAATTTGGAAATGGCCAGAGATTGGGAAAAGGCAGCACAAGCTTACCAAAAGGCAGGTCTGTATGCTGAAGCCGGAAGAATCCGGAAAAAACACATGGAGAAGGATGATTCTGGAGTCAATATTCAGATTCAAGGTGGCGATACTATTCACGACAGTGTCGTCATGCGAGATGATTCCTCACAACTCTAATTAATCATCAATCCTCAATAAATCAAGAGGGATTGCGATTGGTGGCATATGATCGCTAAATCGATGGCGACTTGTTTTTGGAGGAAATACACAGTTTGAAAGCGCCATGTCAATCACCTCCTGTTTGGTCAAATATTCAAGCTGACTTGCGGGCCAAATATCCAATTCGATTCCATCATCGGACAAGTAATCGACTTTGATGACTGGTAATCGAGACAGCCCGATTCGCATACCGACATGGTATCTGTGATGACCATCAAGGATAGTCCCCGTATCTCGGTCAACCAGTAGCGGTTTGGTATATGCACTCCAACGTAATGTCATTTCATGTAATACATCGACATTCTTTGGTTTAACTTCCTCATGTGGTTTGAGCCAAGTAATTGAAACCAACTCGACGTCCATGGAAGTCGCAAGTAATCGCACTTCTAATCTCTTTGCAAAGCGATAGCATCATGACTCTTCCACCACGCCGAAGGCGTGGTATGACCTCAAAGGTTTGGTTGGAGGGGGCACTAGCCGACGTCCCAGGAGAACCATTTGGTGATAGCCTAATCAAATGGAAAATGGGGCTTCCTGAGGCACTTCGCGAGGTGGTTAACAGAATTGCCACTGCAGGTGGGGGAATCTGGCTTGTTGGGGGCTCTGTCCGAGAGGCGATCCTTGGCCGGAAACAAAATGATTACGATTTAGCAACAACTCTTCATCCAGATACCCTACTAAACGAAATCTTTCCCAATTCCTTACCTACTGGTGTGCAATTCGGCACAGTGACCGTGCGAATTGAAGGTTACAAAGAAATGTTTGAAGTGACCACTCTTCGAACAGAAAGTGAATATGGAGATGGTCGGAGACCAGATATTGTTGACTTCGGTACTTCACTAGAAATTGACCTTTCACGTAGGGATTTCACTATGAATGCTATCGCTGTAGATCTAAGTCGTGAATTAATTCATGACCCATTCAATGGAATGAGTGACCTTGTAACTCAGAATCTGAAGGCAGTGGGTACTGCCAAACAGAGACTCGGTGAAGATGGACTACGAATATTGAGGGGATATCGATTTATGGACCAAGGTGAATTGGGTATTTGGGAACCCGATATTGAATTAGAAAATGCACTTCGAAAGCAGCATAAAATGCTAGAGAAGGTTGCTAATGAACGAATTTGGGTTGAATTTTCCAAAATTCTTCGAGGAGTAAATGCTGCATTCGTTTTGGAACGAATGAGGAGTGATGGAATCCTTAGCCAAATATTACCTGGATGGGATGCAGATACCGCATTACAGCATATCCTAGAAATATCTAGCGAAGATGTTGCGATATGCCGACTCGTGCTTCTAGCCGTAGAGGTCCCTCACACTCGTTGGCGAATTCTCGAACATGATTTGAGGACACTGACGCTTTCTAACCAAAACCGCAAGAGATTCATGAATATTCATCGATTAATTGGACACTTACCCAATCCAAATGATGAGGCAGAATTACGACGATACCGCATGGGTTCCGGTGAATACTTGGACTCACATCTGGCGATTGAAGCAACTCTCCAACCAGATATGTGTGAATTGATAAAAACTGCTTTGGCCAAACTTCCTGCCTTGCGTGCTGGAGATAAGCCACTCCTAAACGGTCACGCAATTGCGGCGGCAACCGGTTTACCAATGGGACGAAGATTAGGTAAACTGAAAGAGTGGCTTTTCAGAATGCAAATTGAATCCAATCTTGCTGACACAACCAGTGTGTTAACTCTACTCGATGTGATAGATTGGGCGGGCGGTGATCCTGAACTATGGCCTGGCCCTGAATGGCCATAGTATCAATCTTGTAATGACTCGATGTATTCATCCGCAGTCAACAATTGGTCTTCATCGAAATCATGGGGCTTGATTAAAAGAATCCAACCTTCTGAATATGTGTCATCCCAAACCAAATCCGGCTGAGCCTCTAGTTCATTGTTGACTTCAACAACTTTCCCTGCACAGGGACTGTGGAAAGTCTCACTTTGATCCATTGAACGGAGTGAAAGCAAAACGTCATGTTCAGAAAATTCATCATCGACTTCTGCTGGAACAACTCTAATGATTTCACCTAACTCTTTCACCAAACAATCTGATACGCCTATTTTCCAGGTTCCTTCTTCTTTGTCAACAATTTGCATCCAGAGATGGGTACGTGTGTACTTCCTGTCTCCCAATACGCTAAATTCGAGATAATCATCTGCCATTATCGTCCCTCGTTGCCGCGGCGGCAGCAAAGCATTATTTCAACAAATCGCTCTTGAATTCCTCTAATTAATCACTTAAAGTGATGAGTTTTGACATTGTATTATCAATGGGTGCCCAGTGTCGAGGGTTGAGTGGTTAGATGAACTTCCAAGATTCTGAAGAACAAAGCATGATTCGTGAGATGGTTAGAGACTTTGCTGAAGAGGTATTAGCGCCAACATGCTTGGAGCGAGATAAAAAACAGCAACCCCCCTTACAAGAATGGGCACAGTTCATTGAATATGGATTGCAGTCATGCACCATCCCCGAAGAATTTGGAGGGGTTCCACTAGATGATATCACTGAGGCAATTATTGTTGAAGAGTTAGCTCGTGTAGACCCCTCATTTGCAGTATTTTTCTGTGTCCACGTGGGACTTTGTGCGAAAACAATTGTGTTACATGGAAACGATGAGCAAAAAGAAAAGTATCTGCCGATGCTTGCTACAGACAAAGTTGGTGCCTATTCACTTTCCGAAGCAGGAGCCGGTACTGACGCTGCCGCAATGTCTTGTAAGGCCAAACTTTCTGATGATGGGACCCATTACTTACTAACTGGGGAAAAAATGTGGGTTACTAATGGTGTTAGTGCGGACATTTACGTGCTATTTGCAAAAGATGTTGGACACCCAGATTATGGTGTAAAGAAACATGGAGGCACAACTGCATTCATCGTTGAAAAAACGTTTGAAGGTTTTACCGTTGGTAAGAAAGAAGACAAACTAGGGATCCGAAGCAGCGACACATGCACATTAGTTCTTGAGAATTGTAAAGTTCCGGTTGGAAATGTACTCAAAGAATCAGGTAGAGGTTTCCCTATTGCAATGAATGCGTTAGATAATTCTCGGATTGGAATTGCTGCACAGGCGTTGGGAATCGCACAAGGGGCATATGAAGCGGCTCTCAAATACGCGCATGAGCGTGAAGCTTTCGGAGTTGCTATTGCTCGCCATCAAATGATCACTACCTATCTTGCAGATATGGCAACTCAGGTTGAAGCTGCTCGCTTGATGACTTACAAAGCAGCATGGACCAAAGAACAGCACTACAAGCATGGGGGGCATCGCCATTCAAAAGAAGCAAGTATGGCGAAATTATTTGCTGGAGACACTGCAATGTGGGTTGCAGAAAGGGCCGTACAAGTTCTAGGCGGATATGGGTACACTACAGATTTCCCCGTTGAGAGGTTCTTCCGTGATGCCAAGATTACTCAAATTTACGAAGGGACACAAGAAGTACAACGATTAGTAATCGGTCGAGCAATTGGTCAAGAACTCTGATTAAATGGGAATTAAATTACCATCAAACTTTGTCCCTGGATTGTATTTCACCGGACTTTTACCTTGGTAAAAGACCGTCGCATCTGCCCCAATGAGTAATCCTTCGGTGCCATTCCATTTGAGAAATGACCCCTCCCATAAACCAAGTACAGGTAGTGTATTCTGCTCATGGTATTCAGATAAACGCTGGGCGCGTGTTTCTCCAAAATGCTCGTAGAATTCATCACCATCTTTCATCCAAATTTGTCCATCGTGATAATGCGGATTAATTTGAAATGGTATTATTCCAAAAGTTTCGAATGAAGACGGTGCAACGATTGGCATGTCATTGGTTGTTTGCATTGAAGGTGATGCGACATTTGAACCCGCACTAACCCCCATATACGGCATCCCATCTGAGACTCTTTGACGAATTGGTCCAATCAATCCATTTCGATGTAAGTCTCGCACCAACAGAAATGTGTTGCCACCTCCAACATAAAGGCCTTGAGCAGATTCAATTGCCTCAATTGGATTGGAGAATTCTTCAATCCCCCTGATTTCGACACCACAAGATGCAGAAAACTCTCTTATTCTTGAGGTGTAATCTGAATGATTTGAACTGGCATAAGGGATGAACAAAATCTCATTTATCCCAGCAAAATGTTCTGCCATTAGTTCATGGTAAAGTCGGCGGCGATCTGCTGATCTCAAACCTCCACTCCCAAGTAGTAATTTCATCTTAGTCACCACGAAGCACAGATTGGTCATTGCACAAACTCATCGCAATTTGAGATATAATTACTTCATTTGATTCTTGAAGTGATGTTACTGCCGCAAGAACTTCTTCAGAAACAATTCGGCCATGTAAATCCTCAATTACACGTGTTTTGGCCAGAGAATCTGAAGAGTTTAAGATTGTAAGTCGAAGGGAATCCACTGCAGGTTCTTGACGTGAACGTAACAACCTTGGAAGAAGTAGGTTGTCTTCACTTGATTGAATCGAGGCTACAACATCTGGCCAATTAAACCATTCAGTACTTTTGAGACGCTTGGCCAATACATTGCGCATCTCGGCATCAGGTGACTTGCATAATTTTGCAATTGTAGATGTGTCATTAGAATCTATCAAAGATGGTAGACATAAATTTGCTGCTGCAGCACTAATTTCAGCACCATCGGGAATTACATTGAGGGATTCTACGCTCATGGATAACATCTCCATCCTCTTTATTGTCGCTTCTCTAACTCGAATGTGTGAATCATTGAGGGTCTTTTCAAATAATTTCAAATCGCCAGAACGCTCTACAGCCATTCGCCTAATCGCATAATCATCCTCGTCGATAGCTGCTGGAATTGATCCAATATCGATTTGGAGGCGACTCCTCCACGAGGCCCGGCAAACTGTAATGTCATCATCATGACAAAGAGTTTCCAATATGGCAAGAGAGGACACTCCTAACCGTGGTGCAACTTCGGCTGCAAGGAGGCGCATTGTTACATCATTATGAACAGTCAATGTTACAACAAAGTTCTTGTCGTCAGCAGAAATCCAGCGACGAAATGCTTCAATTGCTTTTTCACGAAACCATGAATCTGAATCGTCTAGAAGGGGAATAAAACCCACTAGAGCTTTCGCATCATCGATATCGAAAAGGCGACGTACCGCTCGTCGTCTTTGGCGCACATCCTTGTGCTTCAATCGGTCTAACTCGATTCGTAGCATTGTGCCCCCATGCTCTGGGTATCCACGGCCCCGTATAGCGTTCACGGGACAAGGTCGCTGTGGCGACCGTAACCACCGAACCGTTCTTCATCCTCATCACTTTCAAGTTCACCAGGATGGATTAATTGAACGTCAAGAAGTGCAACTAGAATTGGCCAGACTTCAACCAACCAACTCATTTCAGCCATCATTAAATCAAGTGCAGGATGCATGTCTCCATCCAAATTATCAGAATCTAGTACCCATGGTGGTTCATCTTCAAAATAAGCACCATCTAGAACAAGTGGAGGTATATCACTAGGTAAATCATCTAATGATTTTGCAAGATTCGATAATTTAGACCGCGTATCTTGGTCAAACAAATTCATTTCATCTCCAAGAACTACACATTCACGGAGCAGTTCTGCGATTCCAGCAGTATCCAAAGGCTCTGGTTCTGTATCACTAATATCAACAGGGCCAAATAATACACCACCCAAATCAGTGTCAAACCAATTATCTGATTGCCGTTCTCTTTTGACCAATCTCTGCGCAACTTGGCCACCGATTGGGGCTACTGCAAATCCTCCATCTGCCATCCGCCTTTCAAGCCATGATGGCAAAGAAGGTAATGCACCAGTAACCAATACTCGATCTAAAGGTTCAGGTAAGTGAGGGGGGCAACGATTTGTAGCCTGCATCTTGCGAACTCTGACTGAATGTGTAGTTGCAACAGATGCAATACGTTCCCTTACATAATCAACAACTTCACGTGAAGGGTCTACGACCACAACCTCTCCTTCTGGCCCAACAATATGGGCAATGAGGGCAGCAATATAACCACCTTTAGCACCGAGAATTAACACCTTTTGCCCTTGAGATAATTCAAGGTGGTGCAGCATTGTAACTATCATGTGTGGGGCAGAAATTGTTTTGATACCGCCCCTAATTGTTTCCAAAAAAACCAATGGTCTATCGTGCCAAAAAGGTTCAGAATCATAATCTGTGAAATCTGAAATATCAACTGAATGCATAGCTGCAGAAACATCTCCAGTAATTGGTATACCTGCCGATTCTAGGTTTTCTAACAGTCTCCCAATCACTCGTTCTCCCCTCCCACGCCAAGTTATTTTCAGCCCTCACACAAAAGGCTGCGTAAGGGTTTACCTCATATCCTTAATGCCCCCCCACGTATTCATCGGGCTCGTGGTCTAGCGGTTATGACGTCGCCCTTACAAGGCGAATATCACCAGTTCAAATCTGGTCGGGCCCACTACTCTTCTGACCAATTCACGTCAGTGCCAAGTGATGCCTTTTCCTGCTCATCAAGAGTAGTGGCCACTTTACTCTCTGCGTCCCAATCTGCACCATCTTGCCAAGAATCAAGGTCTGGATTAAGTGATGAAAGAGCAACTGAAAGGTCAATCTCTACTTCTTCATTTTCCGTCGAAGATTCAGTCGCATTGCGAATTTTTTCAAGACGATCGAAATGGGTATCCCATGCTTCAATCGCCTTTTGCATAGCGAATATGGTGAACGAATGTTTGTTACTAGCACGGTCCCCACCTCCAAACTCACCCTTCCTAACAAGATACGAATCACCGATACATACTGCAACATAAACAGTCCCTACTGGCTTGAATTGATCGCCACCTGTAGGGCCTGCAATGCCAGTAATCGATATGCTCAATTCACTGCCTGAATTCTTCCTTGCACCTTGAGCCATGTCAAGAGCGACGCTGTGGCTAACTGAACCTTTTTTCTCCAGCGTGGAAGGGTTTATTCCCAACTGAGTTATCTTCGATTCATTCGAATAAGTGACCCATCCCTGAGTAAACCATTGAGACGCTCCAGATATATCTGTAAAGGCAGAGGCAAGTAATCCACCAGTACAAGATTCTGCAACAGACAGGCTCCACTCATACTTACGTAGACGCCGCACTAAGCGGGCGGCGAGCATGGAGGCTTCCTCACTCACATCTTATCGGCGTCGACGGGCGTTCTTAGGGGTTCTGCTTGAGGTTTTGAGCGTTATTTGACTTCATGGGGGTTCAGTAATTGCTTTGAACGGTCGTGCAAGCCCTATGGCCTGTGAGCGAAGCCGACTGGTCAACTATCTACCAGAAAGTGACCCAAGCGGGTCTACTTCCTGGGCGTTCGGTACGTGAACGATTGTTGGAACTTCCCGATATTGATCGCTTAGTCGATGCTGCTAAAGCAATTGGGAAAAAAGGAATTCTAGATGAAAGTGCTTTGGATGCTTTACTAATAGAGATGGAGCCTAAGCCTGCAAAGAATACCGATAAAGTAGTTGCACGAACCATTGCACCTGTTTCAACTCCTGAACCTACAACTGCTGCAAGAATTCACGACTTAGACCATTACAAATTGGCAGATTTTCCAATGAATGCAAAGGATCTCGATTCTGAAATTAATGTCCATTTTGACATCACAGGAAAGAGTGTGACTGAGGGTAAAAAAGAAGATATAAACTCCTGTTTTAGCAATCGATTAAAGCAGATCCGAAAGATGATTCTTGATGGAGGTTTACCCAACCGGCCGATTTCTGCAAATGATGCTGTTCGGCAGCGCCGACGGTTCTCAACCAGTGATGACACCTGTACTATTATTGGACTAGTAAATGGTCCTCGAACAACAAAAAATGGACACTTGATATTCAGTATTGAAGATAACTCTGGAGAATTGACTTGCTTGCTTTCACAACGTGATGAAGAAAGTGAAAATCAAGAAATTGTACATGCAGGACTGATGCCTGATGATGTTATTGGTGTCAGTGGACATTTTAGCCAGACAGGAGATCTCTTTTATTGCGAAAATCTCCATTTTCCTCCTCTTAATCAGCATCAAAGAAGGTCATCTGGAGAAGACCAAGCCGTCTCTGCCGCCTTTATTTCTGATTTGCACTTAGGTAGCAAAACATTCTTGGAATCACAATGGCACAAAATGATTCGTTGGTTCAATGAAGACCCCCTGGCACAAACAATACGATACCTTGTGATTAGTGGAGATGGTGTTGATGGTGTTGGAATATATCCTGGACAAGAAAAGGAATTGAATATCTCTGATCTGTTCAACCAATATTCACGCCTTGGAGAGATGTTGCAAGAACTTCCAGACTGGGTAGATGTACTATTACTCCCTGGAAATCATGATGCTGTAAGGCCCGCAGAACCGCAACCAGCATTAGACCCTGAATTACAAACTGATTACAATAATACAATTTTCGTTGGAAATCCTTGTGATTTCAGCCTACATGGAGTTAGGGTTCTTTCCTATCACGGTGTTTCAATCATGGATTTCGTATCGTCGCTTCGTACTGTAACTTTTGAGAAACCAGAAGCAGCAATGAGGGCCATGATAGACCGGCGACATCTTGCACCTTCATGGGGGGGGAAAACGCCACTTTCACCTGAACCAGAAGACCGATTAGTTATCTCAGATATTCCCGACATATTTGTCACAGGACATGTACATGGCCATCATACTGAGAATTACAAAGGAGTTAATTTAGTCCACAGTAGCACTTGGCAGGATCAAACTAGCTACCAGAGGATGCTAGGGTTCCAACCTAAACCATGTATCTTAACAGTCGTTAACTTACACACACATGCAACTGCTTCAATCCCGTTCGTCTGAGGTCTCATCGAATAGAGTTTCTTCGGCCCCGAAGGAAAAATAATCCAACTCATTTTTCCGAGTTCTAATAAATGCGAAAATAACTGCAATAATTACACCCAAAAGTGCAATTTGTACAACTGGATCTTCAATTAATTCACTGATACCTTTGCCATCATTTCCCTGTTGATCTTCCGAATCACCATTTGAATCAAGGTCATCTCCATCAGAGGGGGGATTCGAAACATCTTCTTCCTGAATAATGAAATTAACATTTGAAGTGTTGGTATTCCCTGATGCATCGGAAACTGTGACAGTTAGTGTGTAATTCTCAAGGGCTACAAGGTTGGGATTGAGTGTAATTGTCATTTCATGGTTTTTACGGAGAGCAAGTGTGTCACCAAGGAAATTTTGATCTACCACTTCCACAGATTCGGTAGCATCTTCACTCGTGTACCACGTTACTCTCAAAGAGGATGAATCGATGATTTCAACTGCCAAATTCAGTATATCAGGTGGAGTGGTATCCACTTCATTTGTTGTGTTGAAAGAAATTGTAACAAGTGATGCATCCATAACCAATATTGAGCAATTGTAAGTTGATCCAGGGTCCAAATCTGCTACTTGTATCGCATGTGATAGCGATGCTTCGCTAGTAGTAAAATTCTCACCACCACAGGTAATTGTGCCGTTGGCAGATTTTGTGGTCGACCATTCAATGATAGCAGAGGAGGATGTAACACTAGATACACTCACTCCGAATACTTGTTGTGCAACATCTGGGAGTTCTATGCCTGTTAAAACTGCAAATTGTTGAGAGTTTACATCATACCCCCCTAACATTGTATTTTGATCACCATCGAATACAATATCTAGCACATTTGGATCATAATCTATGCCGTCTACATCACTTGGATCTTCGCCCCCACCAAGGCGCCAGACTTTGGCATCAGCATCTACATCTCTCCATTTCCCTGGACCAAACCCATCTTGGCTTCCTGACACAATAACGAAGCGGTAATCTGGAATGTCAGACCCAATAATTGATTTAGAAACTGTGATAGTTATTGTTTTAGTAGAAACGTCACCATTTACTTCAATTCCTTTTGAACTAGTTTCTCCACTTAGTGCATTAATGGATTTCACTGCACCAGGTTCACCCGTTGCTGAAATAGCCACTTCCCATGCCCAATCCTCATGAATGATAGCATTCGCACCCTCCAACATATCTGTCTCACCCCACAGGTAATCTCCTTGGTCGACATAAATTTGAACAATTTGATGACTGAACCCATTAGCTAAACTCCAGTAATCAGTCATCTCTGCAAACGTTAATTCAAAACGGGCATTCCATGAGCTCTGACTGACTTTGAGTTGAGTAATGTCGAACAGTCCCTCCCCTGGTGAGAAATCACTAGCTGTGGGGTAGGTAATATCTCCCTTTCCGTTTTCATCGCCAATTGTTTCGTTAAAGTCAAGGAGAGTTACCCACTCTTCCAAATCGGGTAATATCATTTCAGCAGGTGCAGGTGGAGCGATTTCAAAATCTGTGCCGTCTCCATAATCTGTGGTATTGTGCCAAGCAGTCACGACCTTGACACGAGTAGAATATCGTGGAGCAAGGCCAATTTCAGACCAAGGGATTTGGAACTCATAAACATTGTCGGCCGCACAACCACCAAGCACCGATTGACCAGAGAAAATCCATTGCTCATTGTCTCCCACCATCCCTCCTGCTTCAAAAATATCATACTTAGATTGCCCATCTTCCCTCAATTGGTCAAAATTAAATGATATCATGTGCTTTGCTGGAAAACCAAGTACGGAATTGCCGTAATAAGTTCTGTAATTAGTTTCAACCTCATTGAAGTTGATGGCATTTGGTTGCATGAAGTAGATGGATAAATCAGGCATTGCATCCATGTCCATCAACTCCCAATCTGCTGGTGTACTCCCCATATCGACTCTGACGTAAACATTTGATGCATCATAACCAAGATGGAATGATTCAATATCCAAAACATCACCAGTATTTGTTGCATTGTACAAGGCTGCACCATCCCATTCACCAGGTAAAGCAATCCCATCAATCATTGGCTCAATCACGCCACCATAGGGCTCATCCGGCAAAGCAGGGTTAGTCCACAAGTCCTGTAAATAAGGAGGTAAATCGAGATTTACAGCACGATAAATATTGGAAAGATGAACTTTGAAGAGAACATCCCACATCTCATCATACCCGCTATCTTGATCTAAGCCATACCACCAATACCAGTCACTGCCTTCAGCAATATACAGACTCTCCCATGCATCCATCAAACCGGAGTGATTGGGGTTCTCTACTTCAAAGGCAACCAAGGCTTGACGCGCCTCTACAGTGCGCTGCCAAGCAAGACTCTCCTCAGCCTCTCCTGCCCATGTCGAGAGTGTACCATCAATCCAAGAACCTGTTCCAATGACATCAATTTCTGGTAAAGTGAGATTCATCTCAAGGAACTCCCCTGGTGTTGTTGTCACCACGGTTGGATGCGTGCTCAATCTACCGAACCATTCCTCTGTAAATGGGCGGCCGTTGTCTTGGTGCTGGAACTCAGACATAAACATCCAATTTTCACCATCGAGAGCAACGGTGAGCAGATGCTCGCTGGGGTCTTTACCCTCATCCAATAGTTGTTGACGAATGTTGTCACAATATGCAAGGAAATCGGAGACTGCCGCCTCTGGGGTCATCGAACCATATTGGAAAGCGATTCGATCACTGATTACACGGTCTCTGAAGATGGTTGCAACATCCCCTACCATCCAAGGTGTCGCAAGGTTAGAAGCGACGGATACATCGATAGTTTGCCCCGACATGTCAGTCGATTCCTCAAGGTTGATTTCGTCAGTGACCATCCACTCGATACCAACATCGGCGACTGGTTGAACCATGTCAGGAGAGACGGATTGTTCACTGGGCCACATACCGACTGGTCGGAATCCCAATTCTTGTTCAAACAAATCCATCCCAGTCTGCAAGTGGTTAGTGACATCTTCTGGCCACGAATCTTTGTTGACTCTAATTCCATCTTCAAAGGTCCATCCATCCATCATCAATAACGGCATGATTGGATGATAGTACGGAGTTGTTGTCAGCTCAATTTGACCGCTGGTAGCCAATTCTGAGTACATTGGAAGAATGTTCGACATGTGGTTTTCTTGGGCATCTAAAACATATGTCAAGTCGGTCAAAGTATACTGCCCATTTTGCATGAATAGATCAATTAGACCTTGGTCAAGGTGGCTTGAATTGTAATCTCCTTGGACATAGGATGGGCTGAACTGATAGAGATACCATAATACTTGCAAATCAAGGAAGTCCTGTGGACTCAAGAGGGTGTCATCCATAATAGTAGCAGGTTTCAGATTGTGCAATGTCATCCCATGTAATTCTGAATATCGTTGACTGGAAGGGTAAACCCAACCTACTCGTGAATCATCTGAAGAGACATTGTAAATCCACCCCGAATTCCAAAAAGATTGGAATTGCATTGTGTGTAATTCCAATGCTGTAGCATTTGGATATCCACCAGTATTCCATGAACGACGAGCAATGTCGGTATGTACATCTAATACACCATTTTCTGAATAATCAAGTAATTGCTCAATAAATGAGGGGACCAAATTGTACGTGACTTTTGTATCAGTTCCAGAAAGGATACCTGGGCTGTCGACATATTCAGTCATTGCATGTACTCGGACCCAAGGCATCTCAACCATTCCTGTCAACTTATTTTTGTAATATGGTTGATGTTGGTGGAAAACAATTGCCAAATTGAGGGCATCGTCGACCTTCTCAAGTGGGGTGTTTGAAGTTAATACTTCTACATCAGCACTTGATTGAGAAGTTGATCGGTTTTCAATTTGGTACCAATGAGTAAAGGTTTCAGCACCATTTTCTGAAGCAGGATTTTCTTGAGGGAAGGATGTCCACACATTACCTTCATCTTGCCATTGCGACCAAGCGATCACTCCGATATTTTCAGGTGATCCGATATCGCTCCATGGAATTGAAAATTCAGTGATTTGGTTGCCAGACCAGCCAACATATGCATCGGGTATAATAGAGGATTCAACCCACGCACTTCCGTCATAAAATTGGATTGAAAAATATGATGCGTCTTCAAGAACAAATGCGAAATCTGCCGCGAATGGGAGCGTTTGAGCGAGGTTCCAATTTCTTGAAAGAGGGCTCCCCCCAAAACTTGTATTTAGATAAATAAACAAATCTGCACCCTCAGATTCACTTTCCCAATCAGTACCAGACCATGCAAAGAACAAGTTTGTGCTATTCCATGTCATTTGGAAGTTTACTGAATTAGAATCTATTGACGAAAGTGTGTCAGAGGGCCAATCTGACAAATCACCATCGACCGTAATTTCATCAGGAATTGTTGCGGTGACTAAACTAAGCCAAGCAGGTGCCAGAAAAAGAACGGCGATTAGAATTGCACCTCGACGCATGGTGCCTGCGAGGACATTCAGCATCAAAGGTTTTCCACCCCCACGGCCGAAGACCATTCATGCGCGAGTCGGGAGTGCTGTGTCACGTTGCATCTCTACCGTCTGGAAAACTTGGCCCTGATGCATTTACATTCATTGATTTGATTGCTGAAGCAGGTGCAACAGTCTGGCAAGTCCTCCCTATTACCCCCCCTGATGAACATCGAAGCCCATACGCATCAACAAGTGCATTTGCAGGTCATGTTGCATTGTGCGACCCTACATTTGAAGAATATCCAGATCATGAATTAATTCGTCAATGGCTAAGTGTCAATGCACATTGGGCATGGGATTGGGGGCTTTATGATGCACTCAAAGAAGCTCATGATGAAGCTCCGTGGTATGATTGGCCTGAACCACTTCGCAATCGACATCCAAAGGCTATTGAAGAGGCCTTAGAGAAATATATGCCACAAGTCAGAGGGCGCATTATGAATCAAGTTCGATTTCAAAGAGACTGGATGATTCTCAGGCATTATGCTTCTCAAAAAGGTGTCAAATTATTTGGTGATTTACCGATTTTCGTGGCTAAAGATTCTGCTGATGTGTGGGTCCGACCGCATTTATTTCATCATGATGTTGTTGCAGGTGTACCACCTGATTATTTTTCTGAAAATGGTCAACGTTGGGGCACGATGCTCTATGACTGGGATGCACATCGTCAAGAAGAGTGGATGTGGTGGCAAATGAGAATGGCCAGATGTTGTGGATTATTTGACATCGTACGTATTGATCACTTCCGTGGTTTTGAATCTGCTTGGGCGATTCCAAATGCAGATTTGCATGCAAAAAATGGTACATGGGTTGAAGGACCAGGGGATGAAATTTTGCAAGTATTGATGGATGTAGCAGGTGATACCATGATTGTAGCTGAAGACTTAGGCATCATTCCGGATTCAGTTATTCAACTTCGCAAGAGACACAACCTTCCTGGAATGGCAGTTCTTCATTTTGCATTTGATGATGAAAATATTGACAACCCTCATCGTCCAGAAAATATTTCTACTGACAAAATAGTGTATACTGGAACTCATGACAACGACACATCTGTAGGCTGGTGGAATGAAAGTTCTGAAATAAGGAAAGAGCGCGTATTGGAATTAGGTCTTGCAGGAGAATCTCCTTGCCAAACTCTGATTCGGATTGCCATTGAATCTTCAGCTATTTTGGCAATAATTCCATTGCAAGACTTAATTGAAGAAGACACAGGAAGTAGAATGAATACACCGGGAACCACTACTGGGAATTGGCAATGGAAATTTGATTGGACTGATTTGACCAATGGAAATTGGAATTTATTGAAGCGTTGATTTTCTGAATTTGTAATAGTCAAATTCATAGGACTGTGGAAGCGGACCGAGATGGTTCACATGAGTATAGCCTACCTCTCTGCCGAAGTTGGCTTTGAAAGTGGCCTCCACACATATTCTGGGGGCCTTGGAGTACTAGCAGGAGACCACATTAAATCTGCTGCCGATGCAGGAATTGACCTGATTGGTTGCACTCTCCTATACAGAGAAGGATATGGGCGTCAACACTTGGACAATCATGGAAACCAAACTGAAACATTTAGTGAAATTGATCCACATGAATATCTTACCGACACAGGTATTGAAATTTCGTTGCCCTTAGATGGAACAATACTTCACTCCAAAATATGGGTCTATAAAATCAAGAATATCCCTACTTATTTCCTCGACACTCGACATCCGAGTAACTCATCCAAGCATGCTTCGCTTGGAAACAGGTTGTATGGTGGCGATGATGAAACTAGAATTCGACAAGAGTATTTGCTTGGCGTGGGAGGAATTAGGGCATTACAGGCAATGGGTCATGACATTTTAGGGCTACATCTCAACGAGGGGCATTGTACATTTGCAATGTTTGAAATGCTGCATCAAGGTTGGACAAGGGAGCATCTATCCAATTGCTGCTTATTCACTACCCACACCCCAGTTCCCGCTGGCCACGACCGTTTTGAATGGAATTCTGTGAAAGAGGTTCTAGGCAAATTACTACCAGAGGATGCAACCAATTTGTGTAATTCTGCAGGTGATCCAGAAAATGGAAGAAGGTGCTCAATGAGCCACCTTGCTGTAGCACTATCTGGTCCAGTAAATGCTGTTTCAAATCTGAATGCATGGGTTGCATCTTCGATGTTTGGCGAGCAACACATTTCACCAATCACAAATGGTGTCCATCATACTACATGGACATCTCCTCCAATGGCAGAACTTTTTGATGAACATCTTTCAGGATGGAGAAACAAACCAACATCACTAGGACATGCAGGCAGCATCCCTACTGGGGGGCTATTGGCTGCTCGAGAAGAATGTCGCACCGTCCTTAGGGAACTCGTACTAGCAACCACAGGAGTTCAATTAGAACAAGGACGACTCACAATCGGATTCGCTCGTCGATTTGCCACATACAAGCGTGCAAACTTAATATTCAGAGATATCGAAAGATTGCGTGAAATTGGTTCAGGAAAAATCCAATTTGTATTTGCCGGAAAGGCCCATCCTCGAGATGAAGGTGGAAAGCAGCTTATTCGAGACATTTTTTCAGGTGCTACTGAAGTTGAAAACGATATCCCAATTGCCTTCTTAGAGGATTATTCAATGAATACTGGTTTAGCAATGACCAGTGGAGTGGATATCTGGTTAAACAACCCAATTCGACCATTAGAGGCCTCGGGGACTTCCGGAATGAAGGCTGCGATGAATGGTGTTCCAAATTGCAGTATTCTTGATGGATGGTGGCCAGAGGGTTGTGAACATGGAGTCAATGGATGGGCCATTGGTAAAGGTGAGGATGATCGAGATGATTTGCGCGATGTTGAATATATTTACCATACCCTAGAGCACGAAGTTTTACCCATTTGGAGGCAAGGACCCAATCGTTGGGCGGATCTGATGCGTGCTTCAATTACCACTAGTGCAAGGTTTACTGGTGCGCGAATGATAGATGAATATCGCCGCTTTTATGAAGCATTTGAGAAATAATCACTCATTGCCATCTCGACGAATTCGTATCACCAATGTCAACAAAAATGCACCTGCACACAATACCAATATCCCCAGGAATACACGTATTATTTGCGATGTCGAGAGACCTTCAGATGAACTACTACCTGAATCAGTAGTATCATCCAATACCTCTGAACCATTTTCATATACACAAGATGCATTATCAATCGTCGCCCCAGGATTAAAATTCAAAGCAGAGGAATTAGTACATCCTTCAATAAAAGGCGTGTTATTGTCTTCGGGCTCAGGCTCAGGCTCAGGTTCAGGTTCAGGTTCAGGTTCAGGTTCAGGTTCAGGTTCAGGCTCAGGTTCTGTATTGTTCGTTTCATTATCTAGCCAAATTAGTGTAAACGTGTGCTCAATAATAGAATCTGGGCAATCGTGCCAGTTGTCTTCCTCACCGCAATTCAAGATGGTTGCTTCAAAGGTGAGGTTGATTTCAGTTCCATTTGGAATTGTTTCGTCAAAGGAAAGTTGCCAGGAGAAGTTGTAGGTTGCTTCTGAGAAAATCAGGTAGTACCACTCGATATAGCCAGCAAAACCAGTGACTAGAGGATGATCTGCTGTGGCATTGACTCCAGGATAGTGCATACTTTTGTCACACGTATTCACAAGATCGAGAGTGACGAAATGGGTCTGATTAACTGTTAGGTTGTCTAAGATTAAGCAATGCCCATCAGGCTCAGGTTCCGGTTCTTCAACCTCAACTTCATAATCGCAACTACCATCATTCACTATTGCGTATGAATCAAAATTGTCCGCCAACGAATCTGTGCATCCATCTAGAGGGATGGTTGGATGTTGGAAATCCCAATCAGTTCCAGCAGCCCAGGGGTTTGAGCAATCGGGTGAATATGCGCCCGCTCCAATTGCAGCAATGGCTGATTCAGGAAGGGGACAGAAATTTTGATTTGCTGGATCAATCAACTGTGATTCAACACTACCCCCTGCATCGATATAGCCATTGAAATTCTCAGAATATAAACCTGGAACTGGAAAGTCCGAGTAATTGTCCTGTCGATGTGCAGCAATCCTGTCTGCTGCATTTGCGAAAAATGTCGAGTTTTCATTTCCACCATCTGCAATGACAACAATGTTGTTCTTACCATCACCTGATGCTCCGGGTTCTACACCAAAGACAGTGTTGTGTGAAATATTGTGATAATCTCCCTTGACCATTATTCCTCCAGCAACATTCCATGCCACATTGTGATGTACAGTTGCATTCCGACCTTCGTTGGTACCACCCATGGGGCCATCCATCCGGATACCATATTTTGGTGTGTCATGAATCCAATTATGAGCTATCATTGCATCTATTTGTTGGCCCATCATCAGTTGGACAACTGCGCCGTCAGTCTGCAGGTGTCCGGTGTTTGAAATATCGTTGTATTCTATTCTCGCGGCATTGCCTGGATTGATGACTGAGGATGCACCCACATTGTGAATCGTGTTATTTGAAAATACATTATTGCTCCCTCCAAAGTAGACGGTAGTCATCAGACTTACAGAATCTGTAGAAGTCCAATCAATGTGGTAGAAGTAGCTATTGTTGACTGTGTTACCACCACCATAGAGTTCGAAAGCACCTCCATCTGTGTAAAGGAATGCACAATTTTCTATTCGGCTTCCAGAGGTTCGATCAAATCGGGTAATCCATCGTTCAGAAGTGTCTTCCCCGGCAATTCCGAGACTTCGCTTTGATGTACTAGGGTAAAGCAAGGTTGTATTTCGAATGACCGAATCATCACAATTATCGAACTTGAAGGTGCTCGCAAAGAATTCGAAGCCTTCGATGAGGACTTCACTACTCTCTGAGCAAGTAATAGAATAGGGCTGAGTCTTGACTCGAATGTTCATCTCACTCGGGTTTTGGCCATCTGGAGGCATGAAGTAAATCGTTGTATTCTCGCGATCAAAGAACCATTCACCGGCCTTATCGAGCAACTCAAGTTTACCTTCCAAGAAATAGCGATGATGTTTTGTCTTCCAACCACTTACTGGTTCGTAATGCATCATTCCTGTACTCTCATTGTAATCTGTGATGACTCTGCTCCACGATTTGAATGAGCCTACATTGAGAACTGCAATTGAACCGATTGGATTAATTCCACTTGAATTCAGGCCAATATGACCCCCATCTACTGGGCCAGCATCGATGATTTGTCCATTCTCATAAGGGTAAACCCAACTGTTATTCTCATCCTTGTATTTGTCACGATCAATTGTTCCTTGCGCCCAATTATGAGTGATGTTGAACACGCTTCCATCATCGAATTTTGCATTTGGCCAACGAGCAGGAACCATCTCTTCTCGATCAACGAACAATTGCCATGCATCGACACCGACATCGATGCGATGAATCGTCCCTTCATCTGTCGTACTGAAATTTTCCCAGGCGCCACCTAAGTCTGATTGAACGTCAGCCGAACCATCAAGTATCACACGAGAACCGTCTGTTTTAATCTCAATTTGATCTAGATTTGAAACGGATACAGAGCCCTGATAATTCCCACCATGTACGATGACTTGGCCTCCATCCTCAAGTTGGTCGACTGCATTTTGTATCGTCTTCAATGGGCACTGAGTGGTACCAATGTATGCATCATTTCCATATGAGGCATCTACAGCTAGTGGCATCCCATCACCCCTTTCACCAAGGATGCAGGCACCTGTAATGTCGGAATTTGGTAGAAGGAAGACTGCGACACTATGCGCAGGTAATGTGAAGCGATGGTCTTCATCCATACTAATTTCATTCAATGAATCATTAGCAATCCATTGCAAATCCAAATCAAAGTCAGCAGGTGCTATACCCCGATTCATCGCAATGACTGCTTGGTCAGACTCGGTCGTCATCGACCACGCGATTGTATCAAGACTGCTATGTAGAGACTGATAGGTTCCGCGTCTCAACGCATCCGATTCATGTCTTAGTTGACCCAATGCGCTGATGTTTTCGAAAAGTTGGGTCTCACGTGGATTGTGATCTGCTGCATGGCGCCACAGATGTCGATTATCTGGATCTGCACCACCATACTCTCCATACTCATCACCCTGGTAAATCATCGCTGCGCCAGGAGTTGTAAGAAGCCAAGTGAAGGCCTGTAGTGCAGCCTCGTAGGGAGTATCTGTCCCTGGTTGACCTGGAAGTCCATCCTCGACCCATTGATTCCATGCCTGCGTGGTTCCTGTATCTGCACGGCTGGTGAATCGTGGCACATCATGACTGCCGACAAAAGGTACCATGATCGCATCTTCAGCATATTGTACCTGACTTTGTGCAGTCCAGTAATCGAGGTGATGATAATCCATATCTCCTGTGGTGAAAACATTGTCTACAACTGCATGATAGAGAACAAAGTCAGCCTGGCCATCAAGAGCATTTTGGCCGATGTAACTGTTGATTGTCCCATACTCATTGGCATTGTCAGCCAAATCATGGCCAGCCCAACCCATGGCTGTCTCACCCTTGAGATAATAGTCCGTTCCCGCAGTCTCGAATCTCTCATTAATTCGAACTGCTAAATTGGTCATGGCAAGATCATCAACATGCTTGACTGCATCGATTCTTCCACCATCTAAGTCAAAGGTTTCAATCCACCACATAACGTCAGCAATGAATTGCTCACTGGCATTACGTACTCGCCAATTGACATCTGGCATGTATGGGCGGAACATGCAATCTAAGCGATTTTCGGTCCATCCACAATTCGCTTCCCCACAGAGACAGCCTTCATTGAACCAATCAGGGTTCTCACTGTAATATGGATGGTCTTCGTGCACATGATTGACGACAAAATCACCCATCACACGAATACCGGCATCATGTGCAGCATCAACCATTGCCTGCAAATCATGGACTGTGCCTAGTCTAGGATCAATTGACCTTGCTTCAATCGGCCAATATCCATGGTAGGCTGAGACTTCATGTTGATTATCAGAGGCCAATTCTGTTCCATTGGAAACTGTGTTGAATGGCGTTAACCAAAGCGCATTTACACCAAGATTGGAAAAATATCCAGATTCAATTTTTTGGGTAACGCCCACCAAATCTCCACCCCTCCAATCTGCACCCTGTGTGGCTGAAGTGGAAGGAGGGTCATTGGAAAGATTCCCATTGACAAATCGATCTGTCATTACCATGTAAATGAGTGCATCATCCCAGATGAATTCAGATTGTGGTCCGCTCCAAATGGGCAATAATAAATCATCAGCAATATTGCCATCTACATCAGCCCCAGTAATATGCAGTGTGTTTTTTCCTTCAGCCAATGTTGTGATATCTAGTGTCCATGTCCATGTTGCTTCATCCCAAAGACCTGGGGCCAGAGCCAACGGAGTAGATTCGGGAGCACCGCCATCTGAACCTGCATGCCACAGAACCGTTAGGACATTGTTCTCAATTGAATGTGTAAACATCGGCTTTGATGAGTCGGGCACCCGAACAATACTATTCTCAAAATCATCACAATAACCACGATATGGTTCAGTTGGGTCGAAAATCCAATTGTCATCGACAATTAATTTGTAACAATACATTCCTGGTTCAATATTTAGAGAAACGCTCCATTGGCCATTGTTTTCTGACAAATTTGTGCGTACAGCCCAATCATCCCATTCACCTGAAACTTGAACTGATGTTGCAATTCCTGACCAAGAAAAATCAGTCGGGGATTGACGTTGACGAACAGTGTCTCCGTCAGCAGAAACATGCAGGGGGATTATCGCTGCTAACAGCAGGGCAACCAGAAAAATAGCCTTACGCATAGTCTCACTCCTGAGGGAAGAGGTTGTTCGCAGTCTCAACTATTTCGTCTATATGTTTACACAGAAAACCTTTGACAAACTCATTTGCAGGGTCATTGTAAACATCTAACGGTGCTCCGTGTTGTTGTAGAACACCTTGATCAAGGATAGCAATTCTATCTGCCAATGTCATCGCCTCAATTTGGTCATGTGTTACATACACAGTTGTGGTTCCAAGTGTATCATGTAAACGACGTATCTCTGCTCGCATTTGATGTCTGAGTTCAGCGTCGAGGTTAGACAAGGGTTCATCCATCAACAGTACCTTCGGTTGACGAACAAGTGCACGCCCCAATGCCACTCGTTGACGTTGACCGCCCGAAAGTTCCTTGGGTTTCTTTTCTAATTCACTGACGAGGCCCAACATATTAGCAGCCTCTAGGACACGTTGGACTATTTCCTCATTGGACAAACGATCTGTTCCTTTTACCATGCGCAGACCAAAGGATAAATTCTCGGCAACAGTCATGTGCGGATAAAGTGCATACGATTGGAAAACCATGCCCAATCCACGTGCTCCAGGTGGTAAGTCATTAATCCGTGCACCGTCTATTTGTATCTCACCTTCTGTGACATCTTCAAGTCCAGCTAGCATTCGTAAAGTAGTTGATTTACCACAACCTGATGGACCAAGTAACACAAGGAACTCTCCTTCTTTCACTTCGAGATTCAAGCCCTTTACGGCTTCAAAACCATCATCATATCGTTTAGTCACATTTTCATAATTTACATCACCCATTTTATCACCCCTTTACACTCCCTGCACTTAATCCCTCGATGAGGAACCTCTGGAATACGATGAAGAGGATAACAACCGGGATACTAACCAGGAGGCTTGCTGCAGCAAAATCACCCCACATTGGATTCTTTGACATAATCATGCTAGCTAAGCCAACCGGTAGTGTGAACTTTTCGTTGTCCGACATAAAGGTCAATGCTAGCAAATATTCATTCCATGCTGCTAAGAAACTGAATAACGCTGTCACAGCAACAGCGGGTAATGAAAGTGGAAGTATTACTCGACGGAAAACCTGCGCCTGACTGCATCCATCAAGAAGAGCGGCTTCCTCAAGTTCTCGCGGAACTGTGTCAAAGAAACCTTTGAGCATCCAGACACATAAGGGCAGAGCAGTTACTGAATATGCAAGAATCAGACCCATACTAGTATTCAGCAACCCAAGTGTTTTCATAACGAGATAATATGGGACTAAAATAATAATTCCGGGAAACATTTGTACAAGCAAAAATGAGAACATTGCTTGCTCTCGGCCCCTGAACTTGAACCGGCTGAAGGCATAACCTGCTGGAATTGCCAATGCTAAGCCGAGCAAGGTTGTACCTATACTGATGACCAATGAGTTTCGAGTCCATATCCAAAATTCTGATTCGGGGTCCAACTGATTACTAAAATGGTGCTTGAATTCCCATTGTGATAAATCCATGTCAGCGCCGAGGATATTTCCTGGAGACATTGCAACATTTAGTATCCATAAGACTGGTAGGAATATGAGCAACACTGCATGTAATAACAACGCATGTGATCCAATTATCTCAATTCGATTTTTCACAATCTTGTTCCGGGCTAATCCGAACTCAGCCTGTACTTGTGTAATTCTTCCTTTTGCCCAACTAGAAATCTCTGGAGATGAAATCCACCACAAAGTCAAACCTGCCGGCAGAAGAACCCAAAAAGTTGCCCACAAATCAATCAACATTCGATCTCCAGCTCCAAATTTTACAATACCAAAGATCAATGTCAAACCTGCACAACCGAGGGTTGCATCCCGCTTGTACTTGTTATCTCCATCCGGCAACACATATCTCAGGAGGAGTAAGCAAAGGGCGCAGACAAGGCTTATTTTCAAACTGAACGAATCATTTCGCAACCAATCAATAACGGCCAGAACACCAGTCACACAACTCGCGATTATAAGCCAAAGCCGGAGTGCTGAAACCTCTGCAGGGACGTACCACTGACGGGCAATATCTGAACTCATGCACTGGCCTCCGTAGCATTAGTTCGTTTCATATAAATCCAAGAGAAAGCAATTAGCATCAAGAAGATGATTACTGACCATGCAGCAGCAAGACCATAGTTCCCTCCACTTGCGGGGGCAAAGGCTACGTCGTAGACATACGTAATCAAAATGTCAGTTTCTCCAGGTTGACCTTGCCCTGCCTCTGGCTTACCTCCAGTCAACAAGTAAATTACATTGAACATGTTAAATGTCCAAATAAATCCAAGTAAAGAAAGAGGTACAATTGCACTCTTCAAATTTGGTAAGGTCAAATATCTAAATTGAGCCCAAGTTCCAATACCATCGACTTCTGCAGCTTCGTACATATCACGAGGTAATGCCTGTAATGCCCCGCTTAATGACATCATCATGAAGGGGACACCCAGCCAAATATTGACTAAAATAACCAATGTTTGGGCTTCAACCACTCTCGAAGAATCGTCAAGGAACATGATTTGAGTTCCAAGTAAATCATTAATCAGACCTGCAGGCTCCAACATACCCTTCCAAATTAGAACTGAAATGTAGGATGGAATCGCCCAAGGAAGGAGCAATGCAGTACGGTAAGCAACTCTCCCTCTGATTCTTGAATTGTTTAACAACATAGCCAATGCCAAGCCTAAACCAACATGGAATACAACATTAGCTACTGTCCAAATTAGAGTGAACCCTGTCACTCGAAGGAAACCTGCGGATGTAAATACATCAATGAAATTTGCAAGTCCAACAAAAGATTCCTCACCAAGGTGGCTTTTGTTAGCATCAGTAAATGATAGCCAAATCCCGTAACCTATTGGATAGAAGGTCAGAACTGCGAGTGCCAAAAGCGCTGGCGCGACATATACATGTGCTAATCGGCTACGAGTTTTTCCTTCTCTGGCATCTAACCATCGAAGACCTGCTAACAAGATTGTCAAAGAGAGAACTATCGATACAATAGCGAAGAGAATGGGGGACATGTCGGGAGGTGGGGGTACTTCATCTGCAACATTTGTTTCACCTCCAAATGATTGAGTTGAAAGAACTTCGTCTGAGGCAAAAGCAACAACTTCAATGAAATGTAATTTCGCAGGTATCATGCCAGTAAGGTTACAACTCCATGTTCCTGCTGAGGAAGGTATTACTGCAATACCCTGATTATTGCGGAAGGCAGGAGTTCCATCAAAAGAGCAATCATCATATGATTCTCCGAAATTTGGTTGAGATAACTCTGTAATGTCGCCAACAAAGACCGAGGAATGGGAAACATTGTCAACTTTGATTTGATAATTTGTTGCATCCAATGTCGAATTAATGGTAATGGATATTCTACGATATCCCTCAATTAAAGATGGTTGTTGTGATGATTCGATTTCATCCAGCATGTCCTCTAACTCTTCATCTGCATCTCGTAACGCATCTAGTGAATCCACATCACCATACGCTTGCTCAATAGCAACTGAGAGAGGAGTGTATACCATTGCCATGCCAAGAGTTGTTGGGGCTGGAGTACCTACTGAAGTTTGATTGAGGTATCCTGAAATTACAGGATTCGATTGGATTTCAGGATCAGAATTTAGAATTACTTTGGTCGGCATCGTGTAGGTCTCAAGTGCAAATGATTTCTGAACATCAGTGGATGAAAGATGTAGTGCCAACTCGACGGCTGCTATTTTTTGTGTACTTTGTTTACTCACGGACCACCCTTTGTAAGTGACCAATGGGGACATCCGTAATCCTGTATCCGAGACAATTGGTAGCAATGTCTGACCTATGTCCAACCTACTTGCTTCGTATGCTGGCCAGTTCCATGGTCCATCGACAATCATTGCTGCTTTCGATTGAATAAACTGAGACTTCATTGTTTCAGCTTTGGTTCCTAAAGCAATCAATCCTAAACTTTCAGGGTCATCTGAATCCTCTAAGTTCATCAACCAATCCATTGACTCTGCCGACCCATTGGAATCTAAAGTGGGAGTTCCATTCGAATCGAATAGAGAACCACCGAAACCGGATTGGATAGGAAACCACCAATACGCATCCTTGATGGGTATTGCTAATCCATAAACATCACCAGAAGTCAAATTTTGGGCAGCTGAAATCAAATCTGATGTAGTCCAAGATGAATCAGGGTAATCCAATCCTTCAGAATCAAATAGGCCTTTGTTGTAAATTAAAGACAAGCAATCTTGACTAGCAGGGACACCATACAGTGAATTTCCAAAACGCATTGCATTCAAGGAATCTGAATCGAATGACTCCCGTTGAGCAGGTGTCAAATGGGGACGAAGGTCTTCAAGTAAGGGATATCCGTCGACCCTGACGTCTCCAATACTCCCCAATTGATCACTAGAAAGACGTACCAAATCGGGTGCTTGACCACCAATTGCTGCTATCTCGAATTGGCTATTCATGTTTGAATATGCCTTTTGTGTTACTTCTACAGTGACATTAGGGTACTGTGATTCAAATGAATAAATTGCAGCCATAAAAGTTGACTCTTCCTTGCTATCTGTAGAAAAAGAATACCAAACGTCAAGGGTAATATCTTGACTTTCTGAAGGAGAATCTGCGCTACTTTCAGACTGCTCTTCAGAACCAATGCATCCAGGAGTGAGCAAAATTAGGCCGAGGATGATGACCCCCCAACGCCTGCTCATAGACATGAATGGGCGAGGTCGCATATTGATTCATTCCCCATCTTTGATGGGGAATGGTATATCTGGGAATATATGTGGCCAAAGCGAACGACAATCTTTTTCTCGAACATGGGGGACGCCCGCATCTTCAAATCCAGTAATTGCACTTTCTTTCAAACCATTGAATCCAATGAAATGACTTCCGGGAATTTGCATGGATAAATCAGTGACATTGTCACCGATGCTGACAATTTCAGAGGGTGAGAACTGGTTAATTCGAGCAAGTTTAGACACCATTTCACCCTTTCCATGAGCAGGGACTCTCACAACACCATCATCTAGCAAAAATCCATCTTCATCATATTGAAATCCATTTGAAACCCAATCATCGACTTTGAGGAGTTTGGCAATAGAACCAATCAGAAGATCTACTCCTGCACTCACAATAGCAACATACACGCCTTGTTCCTTTAGTGCCTCAACCAAATCTCTAGCCCCATCCATCAAAGTAACGCCTTGATAGCAACGCATCAATTCATCACGATGAATAGTTGATTGTACTGATTTCCATTTCCCTATATCATCAGCCATGAATTCTTTATCTGTAAGCTCACCACGGATAAATCGATCAAGCATTTCACCACTATCGGTGCCAAAGAAATCATGAATTATTCTCCATGATGATACGGTGTCAATTAGAACGCCATCACAATCAAAACAAACAGCCTTGATTGCCATGAAATCACCAAAATATAGGGAAAGACGGGAGATTAATCCCCCTTCCTGCCGAAGCAGGAAGGGGGACTCAAGCGGGCACTTGCGCGCCCACTTGCCACCCTTTAGGTGGCCCCTGTGGTTATCTTAACGCCTCAGAATTGCGGCGAAATTGATGGTGGGTTGAACGAAGCAGTCCATGTCATCAATGTATACGAATTCCCACCAGCAGGATTGTACGATAGTATAATCGTAGCATCCTCAATGACTTCATTGCCATTTGCTGGATCTGTCATTCGAATCTGAATGAAGTCGTTCGCACCGAATCCGGTGGAACAATCGACATTACAGTTGATTGAATCCTTGAACGTCACCAATTGATCGCTGTTAGACGGAACGAATCCGTATACACCAGCTGGGTTTGCTAGGCTAGTAGTATGTGTCTGTGCGACACCAGTGGAGTTCAACCACTGTACCTTCACAAACACAGCCTGTGTTG
>JASLKH010000024.1 GCA_030747675.1 Candidatus Thalassarchaeaceae archaeon
CATGTGTATTTTATTTAGAAAACAAGATGAAAATAGTCCAAAGCCCCAGTAGGCCTTACTTTCTAGAATAATAGTTAATTCAGAATCTTTGATAATCATCTTCCAACATTGCTGATCAAACCTCGGTTCTTCAACTATAATTGGAGGCTCATGTGCCCCAAACCCACGTAATAGAGCATCACCAACATCGCCAAGATAAAGCGAGCCGCCCCCTCCTTTGAAATGCAAATGACGTAGAGATCCTTCTGAATCAATTTTCATTTCTGGATTTCCAGATTTAACTTGTGCATGAAGTATAGATTCACTTGGGTTCAGAATATCCTTTGATTCGGCGTCGATTTAACATCCCCCCCTTTGGCAGTTATCACATGCCATGAAGAACAACTTGATTAGTTTGGCCGCTAGTTCAGGTATGGAGCGGGTCACATGGCAAAGAAGAAACCGTCGGCGGATGAGAAAGCAGTAGAGCGATTAACAAGTTTACCTGGCGTGGGGGCAAAGACTGCGTGGAAGTTAGTTTCTGCGAACATCAAAACATCTGCAGCGATTGCTAGAGTTGGCTCCAAAGGTTTAGCTAAAGCAGGAATAACTGGAGCTCTAGCCACCCGAATTATTGCGGGAGCAGCCAAATCTGCAGGGGCCAAAGCATCCACCAAAGCCAAGAAAGCTGCAACAAAAGTCAAATCTACTGCAAAAGCAGTTTCAGCAAAAACTAGCAAAACTACAAAGACAATCAAAATGTCTGCTAAAACAGCAGCAGCCAAGGGGAAAAGCAAAGCCACTAAGGCTGTAAAGAAAGTGAGTGCTAAGAAACCTCGGGCTAAGAAGAAAGCTGCAGTGACGAAGAAGTCTAACAAGACCGTTGAGGTCAGTAGTCGAACCCTCAAGACACCTTCTTTGAAGGACCTCCTCAAAAAAATTAAGAAACCAGATTGATAATTTTTAATCGATTTCGGTTTGTTCAGATCCCATGGCAGATTGGGCTCTGTGATATATTTGACGAAGACTTTGGTCACTTATTTCCAAATAAATTCTTGTTGCAGAAATATTTGCATGCCCCAATAGCCTCTGTATACTGACTAAATCAGCCCCTCTTTCCAATAATCCTGTTGCAAAATTATGTCTTAGGGTATGTGGACTTAATTTTGAGCGAGGTATATCTGCTGAATCAGCCATTGAATCCATAAGTTTCTGAACAGCGCGAGGTGTTAATCTACGTCCTCGACGATTGAGAATAAGGGCATCCCTGTGCTCATCTGTGGGGGGATGCCTTACCACAATTTCATTTCTGATAGACTGATATGCCTCAATAGAATCAACAGTTGAATTTGTGAATAAAATCAATCTATCCTTTGAGCCTTTACCTTCGACTACAGTGGCCGAAAAATCATCAATATCAACATCTGCTCGATTTAATGCACATAATTCTGAAACACGCATTCCTGTATCTAGAAGTAAAGTAATTACTAGATGTGCAAATGGATTTTCAGATGTTGCAGCTGCTTCTTTCAAGCGCTCAATTTCTTTTTTAGCGAGAGTTTTCGGTAGACTTCTTCCTTTCTTAGGCCGTGTTATCCAATCGGGCACTCTGTGACCAATCCAAGCCATCAAATGCCCAATTGCTGCCATTCTAGCATTAATTGTTGCTGGAGATAAATTTGAAATTGATTGAACCCAAAAATCAAGGCGACCGTTGTTAGGATCGATCCATCTTGCTAATTCTTTCACAGTCATATTTTGTAAAGCATCGTAAGATGCTGGCATTTCTCCAGGCAATACTGTAGTAATGAACTGTTTCAGTGATGTACGATAAGAACGAAGTGTGTGCTTAGATTTTTTTTCACTGGCTAATTGCATTTCATAACAATTGAACCAGGGTAATTCAGCCAATCTGTTTAACCTGCTGGGTAGTCCAAAAGAAACTCCAAGAGATTCCTCTGAGAATGGTGTTGCAAAATGCCCCCCGCTCTGGGATTCAGCCCAAGGTAAATTTTCTCGTGTATTCTCATTCTTCTTGCGCATTCGCTATACCATCCCGGGGCCGTTGGCCCGTGCAATCCCATCCCCGAAGGGACATCGCAGTAGGAGGGTGAATGTATCAATGCTACGCATGGTGCAATGGATTATCCGCCCTTCTAATGAGTGGTTTGAAATCTCCGATGGAATCAGCGGCGTCGATTTCTCCATGACACGTTTTGGTCACTTATTGCCCATGCAGCGGGATCTTCTGCAACCTCTATATTCCAAGGATAAGGTTCTGGTGGTGAAGAGTTTCGTGCATCAATCGTTCGTTGGATAAGGGGTCGAATACGTTGTTGTAAAATATCGAGTATACCATAGAAAATTAATTCATCAGCTTCTCTTAGAATTAGATTATCATCCGGTTGCCAAACATGTGCACCTGCTCTAGAAACTGCCACGATAGTGGCATCATCATCGTATACTATCAGGTCACCAAGCCTTTTTCCAACAAGTTCAGGATACCTTCTAATTTTCAGAGAAAGTGTACCATTTCCTTCTTTAGTTGTTAATAATTGATTTAGGTCAACATTAGTGAAGGCATGTGCATCAATAATATGATTCACAATATGACCAGCAACATTTACCCCTGTTGCTTTTTCAATACCCTCAAGTCCAGGACTTGAATTTACTTCAAGTAGAAGAGGTCCCCGATTTGACTCAAGTAAATCTACTCCTGCAATATCAAGGTCTAGAAGTCTAGCAGCCTTACGAGCAATTCTGGCAAAATCCTCGGGTAAATCAATTCCTTCTACACTGCCACCTAGGTGGAAATTAGATCTAAATTCTCGACCGTGCGCCTTACGCCTCATTGCTGCAACAACTTCCCCTCCAACAACTAAAACACGGATATCCCGGCCATGACTTTCTTGAATATATTCTTGAACGAGAACTTGAATCCCTTTCTCTAGAAGTTCCCATGCTAATTCGCTTGCCTCTCTTTCAGTATGAGCTAGGAATACCCCACTGCCTTGGGTGCCTTCAGCAGCTTTGATCACGCAGGGAACGCCCCCTACTTGACGAATAGCCCTCTCTACATCACGCCAGTCGCGAACATATGCAGTTGTAGGCACTGGGATATGGTTTGATGAGAGAATTTGTGTGGCATGTAACTTATCCCGACTCTGATGAATTCCCGAACTACTGTTTGCAGCGTAAATGCCCATCCGTTCAAACTGGCGAACAATCGCAACACCATGACGCGTAATTGAATAACCAATTCTTGGTAATATGGCATCAACTTCAACATTCCAACCTTCATTCAGAATCCTTCGCCCCTCATTTCCGATAGTCAATGACAATTTCATTGGGTCAAGAACATCTACTGAACACCCAAGTGCATTTGCTTCTTCAACTAGGCGTCTCGTACTGTAAAGTCGCGGCCCCCGGGAAAGGATTGCGACACGGAGAGTCATGAACCTCCCGCCCCTCTCTCATTTTTGAGTCCTACGGCTGAAAACCGCTTGAACGCGCCTGCGAGCGTACGCTCACACGCGCGCGTGAGGGACCCGAGCCTTTCAAGCGTCAAACGGTCCTCGGGTGTACATGCAGGCACCAGCAGGACCCTCTGGTCCACCGGTTGGGGGTCCCTCTGGCCCTCCAGTAGTATCAGGTCCATCAGGACCACCACTCACTGGGCCAAGTGGAACCTCGAATGAATCAGGAATTGGTAACTCAGATACACCTTCTGCAGTGAATCCAGCACAATTTGATCCCCTTGCGGAAATTGAAGAAGCACGTGCCCGAAGAAAAAATCGAGAAGAATCTCTTGAAAGATTGCAGAAGAGGCGAAATAGCGCACGGGTTAATGTGTACCTTTTCTTGGCCCTGACAATTGTTTTTGCAGGTTTTTCATTTTTCCCTGTTACTTACGGAGATACTGATTTGACAGCATTCCCAGTAGGCCAAAATCAGCAACAGCATAATCAGTGGATTGACGATGGCAATTGGAATGAAGGTGGTTATGAAGAGAAGATATGGGATGGATCTGATCCAGGTTCATCTTTGAAAGCTACATGGGAGGGATATATTCCCCCTCCAGTTCCAGATTTTGGTAGTGTCACATCGGTCCGAATTGATGTGGAAATCGCATCCTATCGCACAACTGGAAATACTTCCTTCACAGTAGGAATTTTTGACGGTGATTGTAAAGGTAAGTGGTTTGAAGATTTACCTGAAGAATCATGGCATCATTTCAATGATTCAGTAGCACCCGGAAAAACCGTAGAAATCACTCTCTACACTCAACCAGGGGAGAAGTGCTTTTTGTTTGAATGGGACGAACGACCTACTGCTGGAGCATTACCAACAGTTGATATTGAGTTAGCGGTATATTGGCCGAGGATATTATCGGTTCCTGCTGCAAGCATCACATTTTTATTAGCAGGATTTGCATTTATTGGTGCACAAAAAACTGGACGAGAATTCAAACAATTGAAATATCCAGAAGGAAAACCAGAATCTAAAGTTGAGGATGAAGTATTAGAAGCAGCAGAGGCTGAACAGCGTGAGCAAATTGATGCAGTTGTAGTTGAAGACCCCGAGAATTCAGATTCAATCAATCAACCTAGCCCAAATCTAGCACAAGTGGTATCTAGTGGTGATTCAGAACCCAAAGATGAACCTGAAAATTCTGCAGCAGCATACACTGATGAAGAATTACTTGGAGTGGGCTGGTCACAAGAACAAATTGACGCTATGCGCAATTCGTAATTGTAAGATAACATCACATTAGCATGCTCTGGAAGCGAAGAGGTTGAAAGCGTCAGGCATTGCCATCCTCTCTGAGGATGGCCATGGCTAAGGACGAACTATCTGCCTTAACCGTAGCCGAACTGAAAGTTCGCTTGAAAGAATTAGGTCTCAAGATTACAGGAAAGAAGGCAGATTTAATCTCTAGAATTGAAGATGAAATTTCAAATGAAACTAGTGAAGAGGTTATTTTAATCGATGACGATGGCGATGCATTACTCGTTGAAGATGTAAATCTTGAACCCTTAGATGAGCCTGAATTTTTTGAAGCCGAATTGATTGAAGATTCTGTTGAAGAGATTATTGAGGCAGAGGTATTGGAAGCAGTAATCCCTGAAGAAAAGGCATCGCCAGCAAAAATTGCCCGAGTATCAACCACGTCGAACCCTTGGTACAAAGATGGAACTAATATTGCTACAATATTGGTTGTAATGTTGATTGTCGCAGGTGGCGGTTGGTGGTATTTTTCCACTCAAGAAGTAGTTTTCCAAGCATCCCCATCGCATTATGGTGACAAATTTGATTTTGAAGTCAAAAATGGGCAAGTTGAAATTAATGGCGATGAAATGGTCAAGTATATTCGTGATCAAATGCCGAGTGACTCACTTGGTTATCCCTGCGACTTGGTCACCATTGATTTCGCAGGTACTGGAACGGCCTCGATTACTGAAGGGACGATTGAAGATTTGACTAGCCCGGTTGATAGTAAAATATTGGGCGCAATAAAAATGAAAGATGGATATGGTAGAGAATGGAATACTGTAGAAGAAGTACTTTCTTACGATCTCAATGCAGACATTCGAGGCCACACTCAAATCGAAGATTTCTGTAGTTCAAATACACCATTTACAAGATTGAATAATGAAATCGATATTTCTATGACTCTCTGGACAGAGATTTTTGAAAAACGATCTTTGCGTAGCAACACAGTTCTTGACTTCCGGGACTCCGATGGTAAGCATTCGGCAACAGACACTACTACCTTTGGAGCCATTTCAAACTCTGAGAAATTGACAGAAATGCTTGATGTGGTCCTCCTCCCCATGCATCCAGTTGATATCTATGATATGTTTCAAGTTCAAATCTTGAGTGAAGGTATGACTGGCCAATATAATGGATGGGACTGGAGAGTTGGTGGCGAGTCTACAGTAAATGGTGACGATGCAATCATGGTGTACATGGAACATTTGGAAACAAAGGAGTGTCTTGGCAATGCAGCAGTTACATTGTGGGTAGTTCCTGACCGACCATGGCCTGCGAAACAAAGTGTAGAGGTGATGTTAGATGGAGATGGAAACGGACAATGTGGTGCATTGAATGAGGCAGCAATTGATTATGCATTCCCTGAAGGAACACTACGAATTCAATACACATTGGAAGAATCTAATTTTATTCGTGGGTCAGATATATTGGATTGGAATGAACCATATTCATCAATGCCACAGGCAGGTGAGGGACTTGGTTTCCAAGATGAAAAACTTTCTTGGAACACTGGGACACATATGTGGGATGACCCTAGTAATCAATCTAGCTCAACTCGTACATTTACTTTGGAGAAAGCCGTGGCTTGTGTAATTGCAGAACCCGCCACCTTTGGTGATGCAACTTCTGCATTATCTGGTGATGGATATGTGTTTGGTGCTAAGGACGACCGCTCAGGGTCGGTACCTGTTTGGAATTTATCTTGGGTCAGTTCAACAGGTGCCGGATGGGTACGTGTGTCATGGCCTGGGGGTGATGGTTGTTTGAATTCTGGTGATGGATTTTTAGAGGGTGATGATCGACCTGAACATGGTCGTGATAAGATTCCTGAAACTTTAGAATTGCATTTACTGGAATCTCGTATGACAAACCCATCTTTTTATTCAGAATTGAATTCTCAAATCATGAATGGCGAATCATTGCGAAGTGATACACATTTAGCATATAGACTTGTAATCCCAGAAGATAATGCTCTTACTGATTTACTACCTGACGATTTGATGAATGGAAAGGTTACCACCTACATAGATCGTTCTTGGACAATAAATGGTGAAGAACATACTCTTCAAGCAGGGATGGATGCTGAAAATGGACGAATGGCAGGATGGGTTTTGACCACAAGACCTTCTGAGAGTTAATTTGGCCCACAGAATATGGTCTGAAAACGGATTCTTTGGATTAATACCTCCCGTCAGCCTCAAGTGTGCAGGGGCTTCGGTAAGCCTCGGGATGCATATGAAAGAAGAAGATTTTCTCCCAGATGCGGTCCCTGCCCCTCTTGTTGTTGAATTCATAGAAGAGGAGTTTGAGCATGCTGATTTAGACTCTATTAGCTCTGCCGAACCTCGTACTCAGGTGGACTTACCTATTGCAGAACCTACTCCTAGTGGTCGAGCAAGAGTTGTGACGGTGATGAATCAAAAAGGTGGGGTAGGGAAAACCACCACGGTGATTAACGTAGCAACTCACCTTGCTTTAAATGGAGTTCGTGTTCTTGTGGTAGACTGTGATCAACAGGGGAATTGTGCTACAGGGCTTGGAATTGATAAAAGTCGAGTAAAACATACCACAAGAACGTTGTTTACAGAACCTGAATTAGCACCCGCTTGTCGTCATGCAACAGCAGTTCAAGGATTGCATTTAGTCGTAGGTGAACGCAGTTTGGTTGGGTTGGAACAAGATCTTTCAACGATGCTTGGTAGAGAAAGGTGTTTACATGAGGGCCTAGAATCTTTACTTCCTCATTATGATATTGTATTCTTGGACACAGCACCGAGTCTAGGATTAGTGACAATTAATGCACTTGTTGCTAGTGATGCGGTATTGGTACCGGTTCAAACAGAATTTTTCGCATTGGAGGGCGTGGCGATGTTAGCCTCAACAATTCGAGAAGTACGCCGTCGATTAAATCCACGTTTAGGATTTGATGGAGTGATGATGACAATGCACGCTCCAACCTTATTGAATAGTCAAGTTAAGAGCCAATTAGTCGAAACGTTTGGAGATTTGATTGTTGAACCCCCAATTCGAAGAAATATCAAACTCGCAGAAGCACCAAGTGAAGGTATTCCAATTCATATTCATGCACCTGAAAGTAATGGGGGACGAGATTATAGCGCCCTCGCACAAAATTTGGCCCTTCGATGGGGTTTGCAAATGAAGTGATGTGATGGTTAAGAAACGTAGCCTTGCTCGGGGGTTAGATGAGTTGTTAGCCCAACATGATCAGGATTTACCATTTCTTGATGCATATGGCCCAGTAATTTCAACTGAAGATGAATTAATTGCGCAGAACACCGATGGTTCAGGAGACCAATTACTTGAAGTAATTCTCCGATTATTGCGCTCGAAAGGTGAAAAAGTTTCAATCGAAGATGGTCTTCAAATTGGAGATTTTTTTTCAGCTAAGAAATCAGAAATCGGCGTCAAATTGATTGTCCAAAGTAAACATTCAAGTTTACCTTTGGTCCCATCAGACCTTAATGCTCCCGGATTTGAATATGGTGAGTTATCAAAAGATAGAAACACAGTCAAATTAACAATTGTTCAATGGGGAATACCAGCTAGAAGATTCATTGAACGACTTTGTGAACATCGGTCTCTAGAGGATGATTCAAGCCAATGAGCCCATTGGATCCCAAGCAGGGAGGACGACTGGTTCAGAATCAAGTCCTTTTAGCATTTTTTCAGTCAGGTAATTTTTGGGTGCTGCGATTTCAAACATATATTCATCATACCATGAATCATTCATAGTGTAGTATCCCTTCTGTCCTGAATCATCACCCCATGAATTCTCAACACGCCATCGGCGTGGCTTCCCATCAACAACATCAACCCCTGTAAACAGCATAGCATGTGTCATCATAGTTTGCCCATGACGCAAACGGTTTTCTTTGTCCATTCCATATTCAACACCATACAAATCACTCACATTGAACAAATTTGCATCCCAATAGCCGCCTTTGCGGTCCATTTCCTTACCTACATCACAACCCATCCATACTGGAACACCATCTTCGAGAAGTCTTTGTGTAATCTTCTTCATTTCCTTACTTGGAACATTGAGATATACAACAGGGGGGCCCCCTGCAACATTTTGCAGATAGTCAACTGTATAGGTCCTGTAGTACTCATTTCGAGGGTCATTTACTATACAGACATAGTTCCTCCAATCCACATCTACATACTCTGCAGCAAATTCTTGGGGTGTCATATCCCCTTTTCGATGGAATCCCCCATCTTTATCCCTCCATTGCCAATCAAAACTTGTTGGTGGTGTTCCTAAATGAATGCATAACATATCCCATATATCTGCAACACGTTTTTCTTTGTGTTTCCGAGCATCCTCGACCCTCCCACCTTTTTCGAGAATAGACCGAATTTCGCAGGCTGAACTTCTGAGGATATTCTTTAATTCCATATTCATCCATCGAGTTGCGCTACTAGTATTAGATTCAGGATATGCAGATTTAGGCACAAGACCGTGCTTCTCAATTAGATTCATCGCCATGTTCCATTGGCCTCCATCACCAATTGGATCTGAAAGTAGAAAGTGGATTGTTCGGTCATCTACAGGCCGGTCAGCGGTATCAATAATTGCTTCTAGGAGATGGTTTGAACGTTCGAATTTATCCCAAAAGTGAATGTGTGCTTGGCTAAATTCAAAATTCTTAACATTCATTTTTTCCATCGCCCCAACTCTGAAAAGATTTAATGCGGCAAAAAGCCAACAACGGCCACTACTTTTTTGTGAAGTGACTTTCCATTCATCCAGCTTGGTGCTGAATGTGTTTTGTGTATCTTGAATGACATTCCGATTTAGGGCCAAACTGGGTAATTGAACGCTGGTCACGGCATTTTGTGCTACGATTTTTGAAGGTTTAGAATCAAATGCATTTCGAAGCTCAGTAATTTGCCCATTAGTAATTTCCACATCCATAGTCTCACCTTGGTGAGATGTACCTCTCCATCGAAGATGCTTAGTCATCTCGCTTTGCAATTAAGGCTGCGGACAATCCAACAATAACAGTGAGCATCAGTGTAGGGGCCGGCAATCCACTAGATTCTTCAGAGCATTTTTCACCACCAGTTTCATCTCCATCGGTCCAACAATCAGACCAAATTTTTCCACCATTAGTGAATCCGTTTTCCGGGAATTTCTCAGATTCACCATCGGCATAATTCAAGATAATGTCATAGTTGACGTAAGAGTGATCATCTACAGGAGTAATTGTACCGATCCAATGACTATCCGAACTACTATTTTCCATATTCAACACTTCAGGAGGGTTGCAAACACCGGTATTCAAGCACATTTGAACAGTCCATTGAACAGTAGTTCCATTTTCAGCATGAAGCGTTACTTCTACAGTTACACTCTCTCCATCACTCGATGAATTTGGAGAAGATATTGATGAAATAGGCGTATTTGAAACATCAATTGTTTGGTTCACTCCTGAATTTCCAGCAGTAGCAAATGGTACTGCCAAAAGTAAAGCAATGCATATTGCAAATATGCGCTTCATAAACCTGTTCAATCTGGTTTAGTACAAAATACCTTTTCAGAAAGCCCGTCAAATACCCATGTCCCAAAGTTCATCTCCAACATGGTGGAGCATTTTGACAGCTTTCCCTTGTTTTGCATCAACCATACTTTTTGAATTCATCATAGCCCAACCAATAGCAATTGGTTTCCTGTGCTCCTGTTCTCGTATCCAAATTAAGTCCCCCTCTTCTATACTGTCACAAGCAGAATGGATTCCTGCAGCCATACAGTCCGCCCCATTCATTAGAAATGGAATTGCACCTCTATCGACATCACACCATTTTGAGTTAGGTGACCAAGCGAGAATCCCTCGCAATGTTGGAAAAGCGATCAATTCACCATTTGGAGATTCGACTTCCATTCCAAGCGAAAGTTTGTCCACAATTAGCAAGGACCATGGCCCGAAAGTTGCCGTTTCTAAGAATGAATCAGAAAGATCAGTTTCAATGTCTAGAGGAACAGTTAACCTTTCGATTAATCCTCTGATTTTTTTATGCCGTACAGGTTTTCTGCCCTTTAACTTCCAATCCTTCTTAGCCACAAGTTCTCGAATCATAGCCACCCTTTCAACTATCGTATTTGATTAAACATAAGGATTGAATTAGAATCAAATCTCCTCCTCGTATTAAATCGAGGTGAAATATTCGTATATTCGCCCCCGCTCATTTGATGTTAAGCAACAGTGTCGGAATACCATGCCGAGTATTTGGTGTGCCCTTCGAACCTTTGATGCACATGCGAGGGAAATGGGTGGTGCACCATTAGAATCACCGCGTTTTTTCCTCAAACCGTGGGCTGGACTAGCCCAACCCCCCATAGGCTGTGAATTGGAAATACCCTCTCATCTTGAAGAAGTCCATCATGAAATCGAACTAGTGCTAAAGTTGGATGAAAACAAGAGTCTTTCTCAAATTGGAGTTGGACTTGATTTGACAGATCGTCAAACCCAAAGTATAGCCAAAACCGAAGGCATGCCTTGGACACAATCAAAAGGATTCGCCAATAGTGCAATTGTTGGCAATTTTTCCGAGCCACCAATAGGCCTTGCACATTTACAATTGGAATTAGCCGTTAATGGTGTACAGCGTCAAGATGCCTCTATTGGCCAAATGAGTTTCGCACCTCTTGATTTGCTTTCGCTACTTTCAGAATGGGCTCCACTAGAATCAGGAGATTTGTTGTTCTGTGGCACCCCTTCTGGTGTAGGCCCAATGAGGCGTGGCGACCATGTACAAGCACGTTTGTTAAGTGAGGATGGAACCCTCATTTCAGAACTCGATTTTATTCTTGTATAATCAAGGTGGAACCGACTCATGCATATTTAGAACTGCTCGAGCCTTATCCAAATCATCAACGGAAAATGCTAATTCTGTTGCACCTTGAATACGCGACAACACATAAATTGAGGTAATACTGACCCCAGCATCCCCCAATCGTTCCGAGAATTCAGCGAGAGCACCGGGTTTGTCTGGCATGGATTGAGATAATAGGGTAGTTGTTGAAAATTCAATCCCCAGAGAATTCAATGCGATTCTAGCTTCTGTAGTTTGATCTGTTACGATTACTACATTTGTATCAATGGCACACATTGTTTCAATATTGATTCCACAATTTGCGAATTCTCGACTGACCTTAGCCAACTGTCCAGCTTCATCTTGCAACTCTATTTTAAATTCCAAACGTCCCTCATACATAGGTTATCGCCAATTCTGGCGCGTCGTATTTTGGCTATTTACCCACCGGATGGTGATCAACCCACCATCGCGGTCTTGAAATAAGGGAAGTAAGTCGGCCGATTCCCAGAGGGAACATTATGGCACACTGGCACGGTATCTCACGTCGCAAGCCTACAGGGGGGCGCCTCAAGCGTCCAAACCGCTATCGCGGCAAGCGTCGAACGGAGATTGCATCTGAAAAGCAATCAACAATGATCGGCGAACCAAATAGAAAATTGTACAGGAAGCGCTCAGGTGCTCAAACAGTACGAGTTCTCTATGAAAACCAAGTCAATGTTGCAGATAAAAAAACCGGTAAGGTAGTACAAGCAACTCTTCAATCAGTAAGTGAAAACAATGCAGATCCTAACTTTGTTCGGCGTAATATTATGACAAAGGGAGCAGTTGTAGAGACAGATATGGGCCAAGTCAGAATTACCAGTCGTCCGGGCAGTCATGGCGTCATTAATGGCGTATTGCTCGAGTGAAGGGTTCACATCTGATGACGGAGACGCTCACTCGGAGGTCCCGAGATGGCGAACAACCCAGATAGGCTAATCATATGGCCTGGCTATTTTGATTCTAAGGCCAGCCGCCGTTCCGGTCGCCGAGTTTCTAAAGATCGAGCAGTTGCTAATCCAACATTAGATGGATTAGCATATGCAGCAAGAAGTGTTGGGATTCGGAAGATGAAACGCGAAGAAGGAATTTCACACCCATCCCGTCCTAGTGCCAGAGAAGGTAGGTTATGGATTTCAATAGCCGATGCCCTTTCTGCTACAGATTCCAATTCAAAAGAGGGAGTTCTCAAAATAATAGGAACTGCTTGGAAATCTCAGGATTCAAAATCACGTATTGCTGAAAAAGAAGCCAAGATAAGTGGCCCAAAAGCAGGAGATAAAAGAGGCCGATCACAAAGAAAATCATTCAAAGCAGCCAAAGGGAGTAAGCCCAGTGAACGCCGTCGCCGTAGAAAATAGGACAAGATCAATCTATCTCGATTTGTGGTATTGGTACAGCTCGAATCCAACCAAATAAATCCGGTTCCACTTGGGTTTGAATTCCAGTCAAAGTATCATACAACTCTCTAGTAACTGCACCAACTTCATTGTTTGAATACATAGTACAGATGTCACCATGACAGATTGAACCGATGGGTGAAATAACTGCGGCCGTACCTGCACAGAAACATTCGTCTGCTCGTAGAACAAATTCAATTTCCACTTTTTCTTCAATTACATCATAACCTTTTGAGCGTGCTAAATCAATGATACTTGATCTAGTGATTCCAGGTAAGATGGTTCCTGTTAATTCCGGTGTGTGAATTACGCCATCCTTGACACAGAAGAAATTCGCTGCTCCAACTTCTTCGATAAATTTATGTTCAACAGCATCAAGATAGATAATTTCAGCAAAACCTTCTTTCTTGGCATTCTTGCTAGGCATCATCCCTGGTGCATAATTTCCAATTGCTTTCACACCACCACTGCCCCCTGGACAAGCCCGATGATAATTATCTGATACTTTTAGTGAAATGGGATGCATTCCACCTTTGAAATAAGGACCTACTGGACAGACATAAATCATGAATGTATATTCTGGAGCTGGTGATACACCAAGAATGGCCCCTGTCCCCCACAAGACTGGCCGAATATAGAGGGCCCCTTTTCCAGTTGGTGGAACCCAACGAGCATTCGCGGCTACAACTTGTTCAATTGCTTCTAAGAACATCTCTTCAGGTACAGGTGGCATTCCAAGTCTCATTGCACCATCTGCTAAACGGGCAGCATTCTTTTCTGGGCGGAAGAGAACAATTCCACCATTGACACTGCGTTGTGCTTTCATCCCCTCGAAGAGCCCTTGGCCATAATTCAGAACACCTGCAGCAGGTGAAATTGTGATATCACCATAAGGCATCATTTCTCCGTTTTGCCATTCATCTCCGAGTTTACATTTTGCGACATACATTACGTCAGTCGGTGTGAACGAAAAAGTCAATGAATCCCAATCAATTTGCTCATCCAAAACAATTCCTCCACCGAATATGCTCGTCCCGATGTGCCTCCAACGAGAGGGGTGGTTCTCAACCCTTGCGCATGGAAACGCTCTGATGTTCGATTTGCAAGATGTTCACCCATATAATTGAAAGACACCCGCTTCAATCAAGGCTTATGGGCGTTGAAGAGGATGCCTGTATCGTCGCGGCATCCTACCAGAGTTTTGGTACAGAAACTGTTGTTGAACTCTGGTTACGTGCACGTGAAGGCCACTCAACACTATTGTTGGTTCATGGTTTACGCCCTTTTCTCGAAATAGCAGTTGCCGGAAAAACAGCAAATTTACCATCGGATATTGAGGAAAAGTTGGAAAAAGTGCGTAGTATTAAAGGTGTAACTTCAATTCATAACCCCATAGAAAAGTGGACCGATTTGGGTATAAAACCTCATTGGAAAGTTGAGGTTAAGCAGCCTTGGATGATTACGAGTGGTCCAAAAATTCGTGACTCAATCAAAGCATTAGGTGGTTGGACAGTTACTAGTGCAGATATCATATTCCCCCAACGCTTGTTGTTAGATTTAGACCTCGGTCCGCACATTAGATGGAAAGGTGAATTGCTACCAAAGGATGGAGATGTTATTCGTGATGCAGGTGGGCGAGGGCAGTACCCCACAGATCGAGTTGCACGTTGTCATATTGATGACTTACGGGCAACCGAAGCATTTGCTGCACCGTTTGTGACATTTTCATTCGATTTGGAGACTAGTATTGAATCGGGACGAATATTGTGTGCTGCTGCGGTTGTTGAACAAAACGGGCAAAGTGAAACATATAGATTCCGAGGCGATGAACGTGAGATGTTGGAAGGCTTGACTCGCTTGGTTCGGGAAAGTGACCCCGACATCATCACGGGATACAATATTGATAATTTCGATTTACCTAAGATCAAAGAACGCATGAAAGCATTAGAATGTTCGAAAGACCAATTGACCAAAGCATCACTTGCAGGTTGGGGGCGAATTCCAATCACAGAGGAGGCGTGTAAAGGGGGTGTTCGAGGTGCACCCATTCTGGCTAATCGGCAACAGAATCGAAAATGGACACTTTCGGGGCGCTGTGTAATGGATGCATGGTGGGAGGCGCGAATGACATTACGTCCTAAGCGCGAGACTCTCAAGTTCGTCTCTGAATTATTGTTCCCTGAGCGAGAAGAGCTTCGGAAGATGGATGTGGATGCTAGTCGTATGGATGAAGAATGGGCCTCACGCCCGGATGTCGTACTCGATTATTGTGCACAAGATGCACTTCTTCCCATTGAGATCCTGAATGCAATATCTGCGACGGCACGCAAGGAAGCCTTAGCTGCAGTGGGTAAGGTACCTTTGGAGACTACAATTATTGGATCAACTAGTCAATGGTTGGATAGTTTGGTTATCCGATTAGCAGATCGTGAGAATATTGCCGTACCAATGACGCGACGTGGGGGGAAATCAGATGCTATTACTGGTGGATATGTTCATGATATCGAAGGTGGTCGTTATCCATGGGTTGCAGTACTTGATTTCAAGTCGATGTATCCTTCGATTATGATTACAAATAATATTTGTCACACCACTCGGGTTGACAATGTTGATGAATCCACTGAAGTCAATGAATCACCCAGTGGAACGAAATTTTTGAAGAAGGAAATTCGAGAAGGTCTTGTACCACGATTGTTACAAGATTTAATGGCTCAACGGGATGAACATAAAAAACAGATGAAATGTGCAGAAGATGAATCAACACGTATGTTCCACAACCAGATGCAATCTGCAGTCAAAATCCTGATGAATACATTTTACGGAGTCTTCGCATCTGCATTTTATCGGTTTACACATCCAGATATCGGTTCAGCAATCACAGCTTGGGCTCGGTCGAATATTAAGAAAATAATTCACGCATTGGATCAAGAAGGCCACCCTGTTGTATATTCAGATACTGATTCAGTCTTTGTTTCTGCACCCGGAGAAGGCAAGGAAGCATTAGTTGAATTCGGTCAGGAATTAGCTAGTCGATTCACAAAGGAAGGCGCTGAATTAGAATTCGAGAAGGGGCTATCGGTCTTTTTCAGTCATGGTGCCAAAAAACGTTATGTTGGTCGTGTAGTTTGGCCTGAAGAGGATTTGTTAATTCGGGGATATGAGGTACGGAGAACAGATTCCTTCGAACTATTGAATAGAACTATGATGGGAACCTTTGAACGTATTCTCGATGGTGATGAGGAGGGTGCTTACAAGCATGTCATTGACTTGATTCGTTCAGTTAAAGCCGGCGAAGTAGGTGTTGAGGATCTTATCATCAGCCGTTCTTGCAAAGGAAAATGGGATTCAAAGAATAATGAATGGGAGTTCGATAGTGTATATGCTAACCCAGATGGTCTACCGTATGTTAAAGCAGCACGAAAACGCATAGCCCGTGGTCTTCAATTTACACCTGGGATGAAAGTGAGTTACATAGTTACTGATGCCAAAAATGGGCAAACAGTTGAACCATGGTTGGTTGCGGAGACAGACGACCCCCCCCCAACGCCTGATTGGGCATTCTACGCTGAACGATTAGCAAGAGCTATGGGGAGAATAACTGAAGTGTATGGCTGGAGTAAAGAGGATTTACTCAAAGGAAGTCGCCAATCAACATTATTTTCGTTCTGATGTCTATATCACTCACATCAGCGAATCATTGATGATGGAAGGGCTCCCCCTTACATCATATGCGCCGCGGCCTCGTGATGCTATGTATTGCCCTGATGATGGTTACACCTTTGGCTGGGTGCTTAGATTCTGTAACGAGTAATTCAGGCCCCTCAGTTACCATGTCAATCAGCCCAACAGGCACTGTCAAAGTTGGAGATGAAGTGACATTTGACGCAACAGGGTCTTCAGATCCTAATGGGGATCCACTTTCTTTTGATTGGGATTTTGGAGATGGTAATACTGGTAAGGGACAAACTGTCAAACATATTTACAATCAACCAGGTACCTTTACTACGGAACTTTGTGTAAGTGATTCTGACTACGATGCTTGTGAAGAAAAAGACATCATTGTTGCAGCAGCAGATGCAGCACTACCATCCGCAGATATTACATCGTACAAGGACGATGACTGTGAAGGAGATGGCCCTGGTGGTGGTACCCACACACTAGTATGGATTTGCGAAGTTGAATTAGATTCATCTGACGATACGGTAGATGCAACGACAACAGTTTATTTGGATGGAAGTGAATCAGCCGCAGGTGATTCAAGTTCATACCTCACAAAATATGAATGGGATTTGAATATCCAACTTGATAGTGACAATGATGGGGATCCAGAGAACGATGTCGATATTGAAGGAGAGTCTCCTGAATGGACTAATGTTGCTCCCGGTGAATATGAAGTTAAATTGACAGTCACTGATAATCAAGGGTTTACATCATCAGATGAGATGGATGTTTATGTTAACTATCGAGGAGCATGGGCAGAATTTACTATTGCAGGAAACACTTCGAATAGCCCTGCTGAGATGACTTTTGGTTACCCGGTCGTCTATAATCAGGAAACAGGTCACAAAATTCGCTATGTGAAGGTACAGGTAACTTACCCGATTGAAGACGATGATTGGGCTGTTGGTAGTGCTGACAATCGATTGGACCTTTTCGTATACAATGATACTGAAGAGCACGTCGTGAACACAACATGGATGGCCGATGACGACCAATCATCGGGTGATTGCGCTTCAGATGACCGTTGTTTGGAACAACGGGTATCAACTGGTTTTTTCCGAGATTATTTGGACGGAAGTTGGACGGTTGATTTAGTTAATGAAAAATTTCATGACACCACGGTGAAATCGTTTGTCATAATTCTAGAATACAAGTGATCATCTAGAATGGTCTTCAGTAGGCCGATAATACGTATATGTCAAACGTTGTACTGGAGAGATGCATTCAAATATGGGAGGGGGGTCGGCGAGACGCTCAAAGGAGTCGAATCAACATGGGATCACAATGGGAAGATAAGAGCAAGCCACACCTAAACATCGTTTTCGTAGGTCACGTTGACCACGGAAAGTCAACAACAGTAGGTAGTCTGCTTTTGGAAACAGGACATATCGAAGCACACGTAATCGAGAAGAACGAAAAGCTAGCCTCCGAACAAGGTAAGGCTGGATTCGGTCTTGCATACGTGATGGACGGATTGAAGGAAGAGCGCGAGCGCGGTATTACAATCGACGTTGCGCACAAAGAATTCTTTACCCCTAATTATTACTTCACAATTATCGATGCTCCAGGTCACCGTGATTTCGTAAAGAACATGATTACCGGTACCAGTCAAGCTGATGCAGCCGTCCTTTGTGTCGCTGCAAATGACGGTGTAAACGCTCAGACAAAGGAGCACGCATTCCTTGCGCGCGTACTTGGTGTGAAGCAACTTATTGTTAACGTAAACAAGATGGATATTTCTGGAGTAGACTATTCTGAGGCAAAGTACAAGGAAGTAGTTGAAGAAGTCACAACTCTGTTGAAGATGGCAGGATTCAATCCGGCAGATGTCCCAATGATTCCTTGTGCTTCTTTGAAGGGAGAGAATCTCTACAAGAAGAGCGAGAACATGTCTTGGTACTCTGGTCCAACATTGTTCGACTGTATTGATGGTATACAGATGCCACCAAAGCCAACAGATCGCCCACTTCGCATGCCTATTCAGGATGTGTACAAAATTAGCGGTATTGGTACAGTACCTGTTGGCAAGATTGAAACAGGTATTCTACACGCTGGCAAGACAGTTGTATTCAACCCAAGCCAGAAGAGTGCTGAAGTCAAGAGTATTGAGATGCACCACACTGAAGTCGCTAAGGCTGAACCTGGTGACAACGTTGGGTTTAACGTTCGTGGTCTTGCAGCAACAGACATTCGTCGTGGTGACGTTGCAGGATATCAAGACAATGAACCAATGTTCGTACGACACGACGAGACTTTCGTCGGTCAAATTCAGTTGATGGACATACCTAAGGCAGTTGCAGCAGGATATACACCAGTATTCCACGCACACACAGCTCAGGTTGCAGTCCGCTTCGTCGAATTACTTGAGAAAACTCGTGGTGGCCAGAAGGAAGCAAACCCTGCATTCCTGACAACTGGAGACGCATGTCTGGTTCGCTTCATGCCAACCAAGCCTATGGCAATCGAGCAGATGGACAAATTCCCAGAACTTTCCCGCTTTGCAATCCGTGATATGGGTAAGACAGTTGCTGCTGGCGTTTGCATGAAGATTGAGAAGAAGTGAGTTAACTCACTAATATTCAAGTGAAGGGATTGTCATGCCTGTGGTAACCACCATCAAACTAACTGGTGAAAACCATGCTGATGTTGATGGTGTTTGCACTGCTATCCGCGATATCAGTTCAAAAAATGGTGTGAAACTACGAGGCCCAATTCCCTTACCAACTCGTCGGTTGGTAGTACCAACACGAAAAGCACCAGATGGTGAAGGTAGTGAAACTTGGGATCACTGGGAAATGCGAATCCACAAGCGTCTTCTTGAACTTGTGACTAATTCTGCAAAGGACGAAACCGCACTTCGCCAAGTGTTAAGAATCCCAATTCCAGATACAGTTACCATTGAATTGAGTTTACGCACAGTTGCGTGATTTTACAATTCAGCAGTTTCTGCCGCTTCCATTTCAATGAGCATATCAGCGATTATTGCTGGTAAGTTCAGAGTGTCTCCTTCAAAGAGTTCGATATCCTCCCCATCTTCGCCTAAAATGGAATCCATGTCTTTCAAAACTCGGATTCTCTTTAAATTCGACGTGCTTTGATTGTCTAAGGTAGAATCAACCGCCGTTTCAGAATCAATTGAGATATTTTCTGTAACTTCAGGAGATTCTGGGAATTCTTCCACAAGTGCAATTCGATCTTCATCATCGATTTCAGGATCTTCCCACAATTCATCAGGGAGAGGTCTTTCAATTGCTGGAGGTGCTTGACCAGTAAGCCCTCCAGGTTCATCAACAAATGCATCTAATTGGGCATTACCGGCTGGAGTCATTGGTGGTGGTGAACCTATGCTAAGAACACCTTTTTGTAAAACATCCCATGAAATATTATGTTTGTATTGCCTAATCAAATCTGCAACTCCTGCATGAAATGCACGTTCAGCCCCATCATGCCTTTGCCAATCAATTGCGATGACATTGGTTGATGATTCTGGTGCAGCATCTCCAAAAGCAGTACTTGATAAATTGCTTAGCGCTGCTTGATTAACAAAAGCAGCGAGTCGATGTCTTGTCAAATCAGATATTGTGTGTCGGAGATTTGCTTGTCTTCGTGATAATGTTTGAGCTCTGACAGACCATCCTTCACTTCGACCGATTTCAGCTAATTCCATCTCAATGGTTTGCAATAATTGGGAACACATGTGCCAAAAGTCCGCTCTAGGCAAATCTACTGGCACTGAGCGTTTTGCTTGTTGTCGAAGGAGGGCGTGGAGTTGTGCTTCAATTGAAGCCAATTGTGGTCCCTCTAATTTCTGAATTTCCCCCACCATCGAAATCACCACCTGCTATCTGTTCTAATCCGGCACGGTTCTTGAACCAATGCTTGTGCAGGCGCCCTACGGGCGCCGAATCGTTGGAGCGGCGTGTTCAAACAGAAAGAGGTGTGTGGGGAATCAAAGGGGCGGTAGTATGCGCAAGGCAATTTTACTTGTGATGCTAATGTTGACAGCCCCTTTTCTGTCATTCACGAATGCTGAAACAAGTCCTTACACCGGCTCAGCACAATTAATTGTAAGTCCAACTGGTACTACGACTTTGACAAATATATCTGAGGATTCTTTTCAAATTCCAGCCAATACTACAATTCTTGATGGTTGGGTAAATATTTCCACTGGTGCAAGTGGGGATGGAGGTACGGGTACACAATGGGTTGC
>JASLKH010000025.1 GCA_030747675.1 Candidatus Thalassarchaeaceae archaeon
GCCCGCATCCTTTGCGAGATCGACGACGTTTTGAGTACCGAGGATGTTTGTTTTCACAGCCTCAATCGGATTCTGTTCGCAGATGAGAACATGCTTCAATGCGGCCGCGTGTACCACGATATCGACATCGGTTTGGAACGCTCGCGCAAGAGATTCACGATCACGCACATCTCCAATGATGAAAGTGATATCATTTTTACCGACTAATTCCTGCTGGAAGTAGAAGTGTTTTGAGTCATCACGGGAGAAAATTGTGATGTGTTTCGGCTTGCGGTCCATCAGTTGACGTACAACTTCGGAACCGATCGAACCGGTCCCACCAGTCACCAATACATGTGCGCCTTCGATTCGCATTTGTTCACCTAACGGCCCTAGCCGACGATTTTGGGGCAGCCCTTTCCGTCAAGAACGTTCCCTTTTCAATAAAAGAGGATCAATTCTCCCAAACGACCTTTTTTCTTTTGAAAAACCAGTAATATCTTCGTACAAAGATAACAACCGCAACTATCGACATGTAATTCCAAGTTACAGAGCCCTTCTTATTCCCCAATGCCTTCTCCGACATCCTACCACCTGTCGATTTGTCAATGTATGTTACATTGGGTTCCTCCAACATCGCTTTATGGATAGCCATCAATATCGCATTATCAATTGTAACAGAATCACCCTCAACATCACTCGCCGTGGCACATACGAGAATCCCAACACTCAACTCTAATTCCCAATCCCATCTGTAATCCTTGAATCGATAGGGCAACTCCGGTTCTTCCCTCCGTTTATTGGCCCATTCCAAAATTTTCACAGCAACATCATCCTCATTTGCAGCGGGGTCAATGTTTACCCAGACCTGACATGCCTCCACTCGTTCTTTGTGTAATTTCACATCATTACCACCCTCAGTGCATTCATCATTGACTTTTGATCCACATCCAGTTTTAGGACAGACCACGTCCCGAGGGCGCTCCCTCATCCAATGTTTTCTGTAATCCACCAGTCCCATACACACGCTGGAGGCCAAATCTCTACCCATCATTGGGCCTGCATTCCATACGAATTTTTCATCCCCCGTTTTTCGTAATTGAACCATTTTCGCCTGTTCTTCGACTGACATCGTCTCAAAATATGAGTTGGATTCTGATTCGGGATTGAATTCTCGTGGTTTAGGATTCATCTTAACTTCTTCAGTAATCTTGTCCCACTCAAGTGAGTTCTTTTTCCCATAATATTCTTCGAGTTGCCTATCCGTAAAAACTACATCAAAAATTTCTTCATTTACCTCATAATACACCTTCTGAACCAGGTTGTCGTCTAGGTATGGACCCACACGCTTCGAGATTTCCTTGTGGAAAAATACCAATCTCTTTCGTCGGTCCTTCACGTCGCTATACTCCGCCTTCTGCGCCCTAGAAATATGGGTTTGATTCGGCTTTAGATTTGTCTTCGCACTCATTAGTCTCGCTTCCAACGTATCGCTGGTTACACCTGTTCTTGTCATCATAGTTGCCTCTGGACTCATGTCGAGAACCACTTCAAGTTCAACTTCACCCTCACAATCTAAACATTTCATTACATTATCAACTATAATCAGTTCACTCTTATTACCACACCCGGGACAATAGTCATCCGACTCTTTTAGTGTAATAGGCCTCAGATAGCGCTGTGTCTGCTTAGTCCCCGGAATATCGGTTGGTTTCGCAAAACCCATCAAGGGCAGATCTCCCTTACCACGATCAGTTTCCGGTAAAATGCGCTGCCAATACTTCACTCCAGACTTTTTTTCCTGGTGCGTATCCCCGGATGTTATATCAAACGCATATCCAGAAAGCCATTGGGAATCAATGGGGTAATACTCCTCTATCATATCGTTTTTATCATTCTTAGGGGGATAAATCCATTCTCCACGAGAGAGTTTTTTCCGATAATATGCAAATTGTTCTACTCGAAGCTTTGGAATCTTATTCCTGCTCCGTTGCCTTTCATCTTCAATTCCATAGATGTATTCATCTTCACCGTCTCGGGCGGCCTTACCGATTTTATTACGTCCATCATCTGGCATAGGCGTCACTCCAATAAAGTCAGAATAAATCCCAATTCATCCAGCGCAAAGTCTCCTTTGCATCCCGTCGCAAGTCATCTTCAGCCATCTTAATGTATTGATTTCCTGCACCCTTACTGAGAATTTTTATTGCTCCGACATACTCGCGACTCAACTTTACATCGCTGTACAATCCTCTTGTTGCTTCGACTCGCAAACTCTCATTGCTCGCATCCTTCGCACCCCACTTTCCTCTAATCTTGAGATCATGCATTGCATTTTCTGGAGGTGCGGCCTTGTTACGAATCATCCTTGACATATCCCGTAATCCGGCGTCAAACCACGGGGGAGTCTCAAATTTATCCCCCTCGCAGTAACCCACAGCCCACCCCAACCATAGCTCTGATCGAACAAGATTCCTCACCAACGCACGTTTTTGCCTGTCCACAAACACTTCTGCTATTTCAGACACCATTCTCTTCAATGCGAACGCATTGGCCATCGTTTCTTCAAATGGGTATTGGCTACCTTTTTTATCATGCCATTCACAGTCACGGGCATTACAGGTATTGGCATATGGTACGGATTCAGTGACATCTACCGTCTTACCATTAGAGAGAGTAAACGAAGAAATGACCCCCTCCTTATTGTAGCAACAATCATCCCATGCCTGACAACACACAAAAATTCGTTTTGCGTATCTACTATACTCTACACGCGCGTTGGCAACCCCGTAATGCGCAGTAACGACTCGCTCAGTCCAATAGTGGAACGTTTCATGAGTCAACACGAATCTAGCATAAATTAACCAGACCTTTTTCCAATCTTCATCATTAAAGCCAACTGAATCATACCATTGTCCATGTTCCCTCAACTCTTCCCTTCGCAAGTTTTGAAAATTCCCCCACATGGCAGTTGGATTTAGTAGAATGCCCCAATCGGGATTGAAACAACCTTCCACACGAGGGTCCGAAAATACTTCTTTGAGTTCCTCAAGTGCTGCATCATTACCCTGGAGTGATTGTTCCAACAGTATCGATGAAGCAGATAAATTTGACATGGGTAGGGATTGTGCAATTGAATGCAAACCAGCACCCCTCCATTCTTCCACATTCCCTCCAACTCCCTCTTCGGATTCCTCTTCTGAAGCCCAGGGGGGAAATTCTTCTGGAAATTGCTCTACCATTCGATCGAAATTACGACTGAGTGTGTCTACAATATGGTTAGTGCCACCTGGCACCGGAATTACAGAGGAATCTCCAACCCCATGCATCATTCTATGCCAATAATCACTGACTAGCTCTCTAGGCCACCCTTCTGGACGTTCCTGATTTTGATTTTCCCCATTAGTCCATCCCATCAATTCCAATAACCAACCTTCAGGCATGCCCCGGATAATACCTAGATACTCCTGAATTGCCTGATCATATCTTCGTTGAATTTCTTGGCGAACATTTTCATCAACACCCCTAATGGCAGGTGATAAATTTCCTTCTCCATCGAAGTTGATGGACCGGTACACATCATTCGACATGGCAACCCGATTTACCCGAATACGCCTCAATGGATGAACCCATCGTTAACAATTGAATTCCGAATTACGTATTAACCGCGAAATTCCACGTTTCTGTAGTCTCCCCCGAGTAGGATTAACCCACGGAGAATACACGAAAATGCACGAAACTAGTAGTTCAACGGTTCGAATCGGCGAAAAATCGCGTTTTTCGCACTTTCTGTAGTCTCCCCCGAGTAGGATTAACCCACGGAGAATACACGAAAATGCAGCAAGCAAGTGAAATGAACAACAATGAGGTGAAAAATATGAATTTAGAAAATATGGAAATTAGATACGCAGCAAATGAGAACGAAATGCCCCCACAAAGCACAGCCATCATCCCCGGCGCACGTGGAGAATGGGCGCGCGTGGTCTCAAAGGATGGAAGGGGGCAAGTGGGCTATCGTGGCATGGAATTACCCATGCCAATGGCAATCGATGAATATTACAGGATGGTGGAGTAAATGACTGACGGTAATTGCTGTGCCATTTGCAACAATGAGTTCAAAACCCGCCCACAAGAACATGTAGGATTGGCCCAAGAAATTGTCCGCAAACTCGCATGGGTGCATAGCATTAGAGGGGATTTAGGAAGTGCCGAATCTCCGCATAGGGCATATTTCATTGAGAAATACACATTATTGCACGGACGGGAACCTTCGCACTACGATGTGAACCAAGCCATGCTACAATATCCAACATGGGATATGAGTGTGAATGTTGAAGATCAATGCAACAAAGAGATGTTTGTATTGTGCCTCTCTGATGATGACATTTACGATTTCAAGGAAAGTGGATTACACCATCTTCGAAACACACTTTCATTGACAATTCCTGTGGTGGTGGATGAAAACCCCTTCGGCCCACTCGACGAATATACGGAAAGTTTGCCACCGGGTCAAGAGCGTTCGGAAAGGTGTCGGGACATCTTTCAATCATGGGCTTGGAGCTCACGTGACGGGTTGAATTTCGAGAACCCCGATTTTCATTGCTTTTCGGAAGACGAATTCTTTGAGGAACACGAACAAGAAGTGTGTATTGATTGTTTGAAATCATATTCTTTGGAATACGAAAATCGAATGATTATATCAATAATGGATGGAGTACTATGTGTAGATTGCAACGCACAAATTTGTTTTGAGTCACGAGACGATCCTAAGGCAACCCAACTCCCCGATAATAGCATGATTTGCCTTCCTTGCACCTCTAAGCGCATAGAATCACTTGAGGAACAGAAGGCCGCAATTGAAGCCACAATTGCAGATGATTTGGCTTCGATTAACAATGAAATCGAGTCATTGGGCGGCGATGTTGACACGAATGGCTTCGCAGGTCTTGGGGCACTATTCGGTTGATTACGAGGTGATAAAATGAGAATCTGTGATAGATGCCGTTCACCTTTGGCAGGATCTCGCTGCCACCGATGCAATTCATCTCAACGAAGTCGCAGATGCGAGAGGTGCGGACGCGACTCCTACGGGTTGAGAAGCCGCAGAGGGGGGGACAGAGCCCTATGTCGCCGATGCAGGAGGAAGGTGGAGGGGAATTGAGCCAAGCTACCGCAGTGGGATTTCTACTATTGAGGAATACCATGCAACAAGAGCCCGACAACCGAACAATTTCCACAGAGGGATTGAGTCAAGCTACCGCAGTGAACATTCCTCTAATTGGAAGTGATATGATGAATATGGAATATGAAGAAATGGACGAAGAGTACCAAAGAGAACACGCAAGCATGGAAGATCCACGCATTGTACACGCTCTTGATTGCGGACCCGACGAATTGGAGGACCATTATTGGCTCATGCATGATTTTTGAGTCAAGCTACCGCAGTGGAATTTCTACTATTGAGGGAGATATGGAAGATAGGCGGACAAAAAAGTCGAACTTTATAACGGTGATTTACCATATGCAAACTTACAGTCGCAAAACAGGTGATTAAATGAAAAAAATTGGTGAAATATTGGAAATGATGAATGTGATGAATGATAGTAAAATGAACAACAATGAGGTGAAAAATATGAATTTAGAAAATATAGAAAATAAGAAAATAATGAATGCAAGTGAAATGAATGTTAATGCAGAATATGTATTTCGGACAAAGGTCGAAGATTT
>JASLKH010000026.1 GCA_030747675.1 Candidatus Thalassarchaeaceae archaeon
TCTCACCCGAAACATTGAGCACTGGTGGGGCTGGAATAAAGGTCAACCAGTCGTATGGTTTGGGTTGGTTTGCAGTTCGTGATGTTGAAGGAGAAGTTGTAAATGATGATCTACAAAATGGCGATTGGGTTGTTGCAGGTGAAACAATACATTTCCAAGGCCAAATTTTGTTTGTAGATACCCAAGATGCGCCATTAAACTCAGTTTACGATGTCCGAGTGGCACGTAAAGATAGTCAAGGTGATTTTGTTGCATCATCTTGGAAAGATAATTCTAATCCAAATGGTTCATTCTTCATTTCTGTACAAGTTCCTGAAATCAATATCCCCGAAGGTGTAACATTTGAAGTTCAAACCTACAATGAAAGAGACTCAACCAAAGTCATGCCTGTCAATTCATCGTGGAGACGCACAATCCGAGTCGATAATTCAGCACCACTAATTATCAACAATTGGCCTCAAGATAGTGATTATGAAGCATCCAGTACATCCCAACAGATTGCAGTTACTGTCCGAGATGAAGTAGGAGACCCTGAAGAATTGATTCTACATTATTGGGTAGAAGCAGACCATGACTCCAACAGAAATGGTATTGCGGATTCAAATGAGTATGTGAATCAAACACTTACAAATCAAACCCATGAAGAAGAAAAAGTATTCTTTGGTATGATTGATGATTCACGTAATCCGAATATGGCTAGAGTTTCATACTTTATTTCAGGTACTGACCCTGCAGGGAATTCACTGATATCTCCTGATGGCCCTGGATTTGATTATGATTTAGCTACATATCGTACACGAAAAGATATGGCTTCAGTATTTACCGGATTAAATTGGGTAAATCATGCAGATGGATCAGATGTTTTCAGTGGTACCGACCAATCAATTTCTGTAGGCCTTGTAGATGCAAATGGAATCATTGATTTTGAGTATATTTCGCTAGTATTTGACTTTGAAGGTCCAGATCCTGAACGCGATCAACAAAAAATTTCATACAATGGAAGAAGCGGGATGTGGTCATATGACGATGCGTATCTTGAATTGCTCCCTAGTAGTACTACATCAGTAACTACAAACACTTCAGGATTACCTTGGATTTTCATCAATTTTGACTTCAAGTTTTCATGGGATTGGCCTGATGAAGATATTTCTGACTTAGCCTTGGTTTACAAAGAACTAGGCTCCACAGAACCAACTCGAATTGAATTTGATGAGTACACTTTCAGTGTAGAAAATGATCTCGTTCTAGACGCATCTACATACCTCGTAGAGGATGTTGCAGAGCCAAGAGTTGGACAAGTAGATGATGCCACTCCTGTCCGACCAGATGATCGATTACGATGGTCTGGAAGAGTAGTCTATGAAGGAAGTAATGTTCCGGCTCCAAATGATTTGGGAATCACTGTTGAAGTCTTTGATGGGGTAGAATATTGGTCCGATGGGAGTCTTACTGACGATGGGCGCTTTGGGATTGAAGTTCCATTAAACGCTGCAACAACTTTGCAAAGTGCTGAATCTCGAACTTTCTTAACCGGTGTTCGAAATGTACCTGGTCGGGGAGAGGACATGACAAGAAGTACGGTCGCAACAACATTGCAACTGAATGTAGACCATACACCACCAAGGGTCCATCATAGAATAGAACCCGTGAATGTCATTGACATTTCTGCTGCCAGTGACTTAACCAATGTTCCTGTTAAATTTGTAGGATGGGAAGAATGCTTATTGGTTGATGATGATGACCGTTGTGCTGCATTTGGACAAAGTCCACAATGGGTGAATTGGGTCATGAGAGATGATGCAAGGACTATTGCTGCTGGACAATCACTGTTAGCCATGCAAGTTCTTGATGACAGCATCGAATGGATTGGTGAAGTTGATCTTACTAGCGATGGAGTTGTTTCACCTCGTGCAGGCTACAGAGTTGGTTTTTGGATAACTGGACATGACGCTGCTGGGAATGAATTTCCTATGGCAACGAATACTGAGAGTGACCCTGTTCGTGAACGTGCAGATGATGATGATGATTACAATCTTGCTTGGGTTAAACTTGGAGCCACAGTTGCAGAACTTATGGTAAAAAGTATTACTTTAGAAAAAGATACACTAAGCGAAGGAAGTGAAGTGGAAATTTCAGCAATTATAGCTAATGTGGGTGGCCAAACAGAATCATCATTTACAGTTCAATTCATAGCGGAAGGTGAAGTTTTTGATTCACAGCGTATTGCTGGGTTGCCTAGTGAAACAGAATTCCCAATAAAAGCTACATGGAAGGCTGAAAAAGGAGTAGATCGAATTACAATCTTAATTGATGCTGACAATGAAGTTGTTGAAGTAGACGAAGACGGTAATAGTATGTCAATTGGCGTATCAGTAGAGTATTCATGGGGAATGGGATGGGTTGACAGTTGGCGACAAAATCCCTTGACTGTAATTGGTGTGATTATTGCTTTAATCCTGTTACCAACAATTGCTGTGATTACGTGGAAAACTTCTCTCTCAACTTCTTCTGATTTGTATGATGATGAATTACATTACGAAGATGATGAGGATGATGATTGGGAAGATGAGGATGAGGATGATTGGGAATAATTCCCAATAAGTTCGGCGGATTCAAAGCATTGGAGCAGGCGCCACTGAATGGGAGCCGAGAGAATGGGAGTATTCGATTCACTTTGTATTCCTTTGAACTCTCACCTGGCTGATGAAGGGTGGGTGCCAACACCCATACAAGAATCTGCCATAATACCAATTTCATCTGGTAAAAATTGCATTTTAATTGCACCCACGGGTTCTGGAAAAACTGAAGCTGCAATTCTTCCTATGATTAGCAGAGCCTTTTCTAAAGAATGGGGGCCGATGTCCATACTCTATGTTACTCCACTTAGAGCATTAAACCGAGATATTGATCGTCGCTTGGAAAAATGGGTTAAATTGGCCGGGATTACAGTCGGTCTACGACATGGAGATACCTCTCAATCTGAACGAAATAAGCAATCAAGAAAACCCCCTCACTTACTTGTTACAACACCTGAAACATTGCAAATAATGATGACTGGGAAGAGACTGCGAGAGCATTTGAAAAACGTACGTGCGGTCATTGTTGACGAAGTACATGAATTAGCGGCATCGGAAAGGGGGTCCCAGCTATTAGTTGGCCTTTCAAGAATTGAGGAATTGGCAAAAAGAAAAATTCAGCGAGTTGGATTATCTGCTACAGTGGGAAACCCCAATGAAATTGCCAATTGGTTAGCAACTGAAAATTGTGAACCGATTATTGCCCCAGCACCCCGCGGCACAGAAATTAGAATCACCTGTTCTCAGCCAGAAGATCAAGATGAAGCCATTGCATTGGAACATAACACTTCACCAAAAGCAATGGCTTCACTACGAATGCTGGCTAAAAGATTGAAGAAAGATGCTCCTTCATTAATTTTCGTAAATAGCAGAAATGCAGCAGAGACTGTTGCTTCAAGGTTAGCAACTTTTGACAAATCCCTAGATATTGGAATTCATCATGGATCTCTGTCAAGTGAATTACGAGAAGAAATGGAAGAACGATTGCAATCCGGAAACATTCATGCATTAGTTTGCACCAGTAGTTTGGAACTTGGAATTGATGTTGGTGCTATTCGTCATGTGCATCAAATTCAGTCCCCACGTTCAGTTGATAGATTGCTGCAAAGAGTAGGCCGTGCGGAACATGTATTGGGTGGAACTGGAAGAGGGGATTTGGTTGCATGGGAACATGATGAGATTGGTGAAGCCGCAGTAATTGCACGTCGTGCTATATCGGGTGAATTGGAAGGAGTTCGTTGGCGTACAATGCCACGAACCGTAGCTGCAAACCAGATGGTCATGATGACTTTGTCCGAAGGAATCACACCTCTTGATGCTACAACCACTTTATTCCAAAGAACTTCAATATTCAAGGAATGGACTCATCAAGATACGCTTTCACTAGCAAAAATTCTTGATGATCGTTGGCTAATTCGACTCGTCGAAAATCCTATGATATCCGATCCATTAGAGTGGGCTCCATCACTTTGGAGGAAACTTGCTGAGGGAATTTCTGTTCCTGAAGAAAGGCCAAAGCCCGAAGAAATCGAAGATGTAGATGAAAGCAAGGTTAACCTTTGGAGAGAAGCGATTCGATCTCAACTTCCTCAACATTTGAAAGGAGGTTGGACTTCTGCAGCTGCAAGAACTCGTCAATATATGATGAAGCATCTCTCAATGATACCAGATGAGCAGCGATATACAGTTAGAGATTCTGTTTCAAGAAAGGCAATCGGTTCCGTAGATGAAGCATTTGTTCTTTCATTGAATGATTCTGGGCAAGAAACTGATGGAATTGCTCGAAGGTTTGTGATAGTTGGTCGTACATGGGAAATAATTGAAGCCGACCCTGAAAAATCCGAATTACTAGTTGCTCCAGCCGGACCTGGGGGTTCGGCCCCAGTTTGGAGTGGAGAATTACCTCCCGTTCCAGCAACAATTGCAAGAGAAGTTGGTGCACTGCGAAGAAAGGTTCGCGAACTAGCGGAAGGGACAAATGAAGAGGATTATGAAAAATTCGAGCGTTTGGATTGGATAGGTGGATTGCCACCAAAAACTGAAATCGAAGATTATCCGTTGGCACCTGACGCTTTGGAACTGTATATGAATACAATAACTGAACATGTTGCAGCAGCAGAAAATCTTCCTGATGAGCGAAACATCGATGTTGAAACTCGTCGTGATGCAATTGTTGTTCATTCTTGTCATGGTAGCCGAGTTAATGAGACGCTAGCACACTTTCTACAGGCTATGGCATCAACTATTGAAGGTCGAATGGGGCGAGTAATTGTTGATCCATACCGCATCAGTTTGCAAGTTCCAGGACTACGTGCAACGCATGTCGTAGATTGGTTGACACAAACCAAACCCGAAGGATTGGAAAGTATCATGAGAGTTACAATTCCAAATGGAAGACAACTACGGTGGAGACTTGTGCAAGTTTGCAAAGTAATGGGTGTCCTTCAATCAGGTGTTGATCCAAGAAAAGTGAATCTATCTGGAATCATTAATCGGTACAAAGGAACACCTTTGATGGAGGAAGCATTAGATAAATTATTCAATGAACGAATGGATATTGAAAGCACCATAGATTTACTCCATGCAATACAATCAGGGATTGTTCAAGTTGAACAACGGAGTCCAGGACGACTTGGACTTTCACCAAAGTCAGAAAGAGATCTACAACTTCCTGATTGGTCAAATGTTGAAGTCCGAAAAAGATTAGAAGGGCGACTAATCAATGAAAGAGTTCTAACAATTTGTTTACGTTGTCAGGCTACCACTAGATTCAGAGTAGCTAGATATCCTGAAATTGATAAGAAATGTACAATATGCAATGCAACAATGCGAGCGGTTGCTCGAGAAGGTCTAGCAGATGAACTCAAAAAATGGGTCAAGTCCGATGAAACAAAAGTGAAAAATCGTATGCTAAAGAATGCTGAAATGGTTCAACATCGTGGCTTGGATGCAATTCTCTGCCTGATGGGAAGGGGTATTGGTGAAGAAACTGCAACACGAATTCTACGAGCAAATCCAATTGGCTGCCAGCGAGACGCATTGCTAAAATCAATTCATGATGCTGAAATTCAATATGCACGAACAAGGCGCTTCTGGGGTTAGTAACCCTCATGGACGGGGAGGTAAACCTCGGTGCATGTGGTTCGGGCTCACGGGGCGGAACGCCTCTGGAAAAACAACTGTAGTTGAGTGGCTCAAAAAGCATGGATACAAAGCAACTTCATGCTCTGATTCAATACGCTCATGGTTACATGAGGAAGGTGAAGAAATCACACGTGAAAATCTAATTCAAGGTGGTAGAACGCTGCGTGAAATGGGTGGAGCGGGGATATTAGCAGAAATGCTACGTGACTCAAATTCTGATGAAAAAAAATTGGTGATTGATTCTATTCGTACTCCTGCTGAAGTTGAGGCACTTCGACAGCGAGTTGAGTTTCAATTAATTGAAGTTCGAGCTAGTAGAGAAGTTCGCTGGGAACGTCTCCAATCAAGAGCAAGACCAGGGGACCCTGAGACCTATGAATTATTTGTTGAGCAAGAAGAAGCTGAATTAATTGCGGTGAATACCAGTGGCCAGGCGCTTGATGCTACAGCAAAAATGGCCGATATTGTAATCAATAACAATGGCATTTCAGATGAGTTGGATAGAGCCCTAGAGAATCTACTCAAGCCTGACGAATCTTGAGTCCAGCCTCGGTCATCATTTGGGTTGATGTGTCAAAGTCATGCATCCATCGTTCAGGTACTTCACTGTCTTCTGGATAGACAACTTCGATTACACCTGCCTGAATTAATGAGCGGGCACAGCGAGTGCAAGGCGGCCAAGTAACATATGCTGTACAACCTTTCAGAGAAAGGCCTATTCGAGCTGCATGCATAATTGCATTTTCTTCAGCGTGACAGATTAAGGGGTATTTTTGCTCACGATCTGAGAGGCGTTCTGAATCATCTTTGATACCCCTTGGGAATCCATTGAATCCAGTACTCCTAATTTCACGGTCCTCACCGACCACAACACATCCCACCTTTGTGGAAGGATCTTTTGACCAACCGGATATATGACCTGCCAAATCAAGAAATCGCTTATCCCACTTGTCACTCATTGGCTCACCTTTCAATCGCTGTGGCTTCCCGCGTTTGAGGGTTATTATGCAACAGGGTCAACTCCATCCTCTCCTTCTGGAGGAACTAATATGCTCATTGCATCATATGAGCCATGGTCTAGATGATTCAAAATATCTCCAATGAGGTAAAGACTACCGATACACAACACTGGCGGAGGAGTCTCGGAGTCAATTTCAATTGCTCTACTATGTGCAATTTCAAATGCTTCCAAAGGATTTTCTGATAATTCAATATTCAACTCCAAACCTTGCTCAGAAATTACCTTGGCTAATTTGGAATTATCTACTGGTGGTCTACGGCCCTGAGAGGGTTGGGTTACTACAACATGTTCAATTTGACCTTCGACAATAACTTCAACAAGTGGATGGATAAATTCGTGCAAATCATTTTGATTTGTGCATCCAACCAATATTACTCCCGGCATGGGGGCTTCATCACGAGACTTCTGAAATCTAATTTCTTCACATGTTCGTTCCATTCCACTAGGGTTATGGGCAGCGTCCAGCAAGATTGGTACTGATTCAAATTCAATCCATTGCATTCGGCCTGGCCAATGGGTATGTGTTATTGCCCTTGGAATTTCATTAGCGGCTCTAAATAAACCCATATTCAATAGAGCATTTTTAGCCAACATTGCTGCCTCTTCTTTGTAAGGAATCCATCCATCAAAATCTGTCCTTGTTTCTCTAAATGGTTTCACTGCATCATCGAAAAGAATCCCTTCCATTCGATCAGCACGCCACCACCATGCCATTTGATGGTCGTTGACAGCATTTTCAATTACTTCTCGGGCATCTTTGTCATAAGTCCATGATGCAATAAACGGCCGACCTTGGCGAATGATTGCAACTTTCTCATCCGCTATTTCTGCAAGTGTATTTCCTAAAATTTCAGTATGCTCAAGAGATATTTCGGTCAAAATGCAACAATCTGCATCAACTAACCGAGTAGCATCATATCGCCCTCCAAGTCCAGTCTCAATAACAGCTCTTTGAACACCATTTTCACTAAAAGCAATCATTGCAGCAAGAAAAGTTGCTTCATAGAATGTGGGTAAAATTGGCGGATCCTGTAAGGCAGCATCCTTGATTTTAGATAAACATGCATCTAACATTTCATTTGTTATCGGAACGCCATCAATTCGAATTCGTTCATTGACATGCCAAAGATGTGGGGAAGTAAAGAGGCCTGTACATGTTCCTGAAAGGGTTATTGCATTCGATAATATTGCACAACATGTCCCCTTCCCATTGCTTCCCGCTACATGAATTGAAGGAAAGGAATGTTGTGGCATTCCAAGTCTAGTAAGGAGAGCGGCGGTACTCTCAATTCCTTTACGCATGCCCATGGATTTTAGAGAATTTAACCAAGTTCTAGAATCGTCCATAGTTTGGCCCCTCCGGGGCTCCGTGAACGGTCGCCTTGAAATGGCCTTTGAGGCTCGCCCGAGGTATGTCAGGCGAAGGTTTCGCTGCCAAACGGCGTGCTTCCAAAACATCTGGAGGTACCAACAGTGCTGGAATTAATTCAAAACCATCATTGATTGATGCACTCAAAGAACAGGCTCCATCAATGGCAGGGATGGCTGCAATGTTCATCGTTACAATTCTACTTGCAATGTCAATACAAGAATTCTATGACCATGATGAAATGAGGGCATTTGGAGATTCAGGGTCTACGAAAGCAGGATTTATTTTTATGGAATTATTCTTCATTTTCGTCTTTACAGCAGGAATTATTTTCATGGCAAGAAAAGGAATGGAGAAATTCATTCGTCGGGGTGTGCTTTTTGTATTGTGGATTGCACTGGTTTACACCATGATGCCACTAACCGATATGATTCTTGGTGATGGTGACCCTACACTTTCATTAACGGACGAAAATCAGTCAGAATCATACATAATTTCCACATGGGAAGATGGAAGTTTCATATTATACGAACCAACAAATAGCCAAAATGGAACTATCAGTTATATGACTGATGCAGGTGGCTCTGAAGGTGATTATGGTGGAGCTATAGTTGAATGGTCGCATGAAATCAAACATGAAAATGGACAAGAAAGTCAAGCATCTTGGCCACAGGTTCTACGTTCTGATGATGGATTTGTCCTCTGTGAAGGTACTCAGTGGGTATTACTAAATTCAGAATCAGGAATTGAAATTGAAGATGAAAGAAGTTCCATGGATTGTATTCTTGGTCTTAGAGATGAATACAATTCGAATACAAACCCTTCGTGGGAAAATTGTGATGGTCATGAAGTCCCGCAAGATTGGAGATTAATTGGTAATATAATGAGTCCAATTCCTCATTTGAATGATTTTGAAGGTTCTCAAGAATGCATTGGTGCAAATGGAAATTGGCAGAGAATGTTTCCAGAAAGTTATCACGGTGTTGAAAGCATTATTTTGGTCGAAGAAATTGGTAATCATCACTTCTTGATTGTATCCAGTCAATGGGCAGGAATGGTTGTTTATCCAGAAGTATCTAGCGCAGCATTTGGTAGCGAATTGGCTGATGTTGAAACAACTTGGGAGAAAAGTCTAGACGGTGATGAAATGTTCACATCTGCTACTTACGGATCTGCTCCAGGAAACGAAATCAGTGGTCATGAGAAATTGCTGGTGCTGGGAACAAGTGAGGGTTCAGTTACTGGTTGGACAATGAACATGACCACTGGAAATGTTGAATCTGATAGTAGTATGAAATTTGATTCAAGAGATGCTTTCAATGAACCTATTCGCGGTTTATTACTAGCTGATTGTTGTAATGGAGGGAGTAATGACCTATGGATAGTTGAGGGAGATCAACTTAGAATATTCATGTATGAGGGGTTGATAGAAAAACCTCTAGGATTGAAAATATCAGGCAGTAACCAAGTAAATATGTCTCTACACACAATAGAAAATCCGGATCATAATTGGGAAGATGGGATATTATTAATCGAAAGAAATGGGGGTTGGGTTTCAACGATTTACGACCCGAGTGAATTTCAACCAGAATTTGCCTTTGTCATTGATGGTGTTGGTGGTGTATCTTGGGCAGAAATTGTAGCTCTAGTGATTGCAATTAGTTTGATGATTGCACTCATCAAATATCCTGAATGGTATGTGGTAAACACTGTGGGTATATTGGTCGGAGCTGGAGTTATTACCATTCTTGGGGTTTCATTTGATGAATGGTTAATCATTCTCTTCATGGTATTGGCTGCCTGCTATGATGCTTGGGCCGTTTACAAATCCAAGCATATGCTAGAACTAGCGGATACAATGATTGGGTTGAAATTACCAATATTGCTCGTTGCTCCTCAAGACAAAGAATACTCATTCCTTGATGAAGGTGAAAATGTGATGGCCGATAGAGATGAGGTCTCAAAGAATGAATCCACGCAATCTGATGTGCAGGCTAATCAGCCACGACCGATAAAGAAAGGTGGAGAGGCAATGTTCATGGGTCTTGGAGATGTTATATTCCCTGGAATGTTGTGTATTTCCGCAATGACTTGGTTACCCGAAATGAGCGGACCCCTTGGATGGGCTGCATCAACTTGGGTAGCCCTAGGTACAATGATTGGTGGTTTGTTCGGTTATCTGTGGCTAATGACTTATGTTGCACGTGGAAAGCCACAAGCAGGGTTGCCTTTATTGAATGGTGGTGCCATTTTAGGATATGTAATTTCTGCAATGATTTTCGTTGGTAGTAGTGCCTTTGAATTCAACATTAGCCTATTCTGACCCGCCGGCGCCTTCAAGCGCGATAAGCGGTTCCGTAGGAACCGGAGGCCCCCACCATGCTCGACATTAGGATGTTTCGAGACCATGCAGATGTAATCCGTGCTGATTATGACAAACGTGGTATCCCTCATGATTCGATTGATGCTGTAATTAGTCTTGATGAAGCATGGAGGAAATCCCAATACGATGCTGATCAATTGCGTCGAAAGAGAAACGAAGCCGCACGTGGAATTGCTGCTGCAAAGAAGGCCGGTGATGAGGAGGCATTTGCTCTAATCAAATCAGAAGTTGATTCAATCGCATCGGAGATAGAAAAACTGGGAGTAAAAGCAGAACAACTCCAAACAGAACGTGATGCTATTCGAATGAGTGTTCCAAATATCCTTCACGAGAGTGTTCCTGCAGGAAACGATGAGGAAGGAAATACACAGCATAGTATGCATGGAATGAAACCTGAATTCTCATTTGACCCTCGAACCCATAACGAATTAATTGAAATGAACAAATGGGTCGATTTACCACGAGCTGCGAAAGTTGCGGGAAGTCGATTCTATTTTCTCAAAGGTGATTTGGCAAGGCTTGATCTAGCACTACAACAATATGCTGTTGATTTTATTAATTCCAAAGGATATACATTCGTACAACCTCCTGCTATGATGAATAGGCATGCATACGAAGGAGTGACCGATTTAGGCGACTTTGAATCAGTAATGTACAATGTACAACCTGATGGCCTATACACCATTGCCACCAGTGAACACCCTCTGACTGCAATGTTCATGGACGAAGTTATCGAACCTAGCCTACTTCCAATCAAAATGGTCGGTGTTTCACCTTGCTTCCGACGAGAAGTTGGTGCACATGGTCAAGGTGACAAGGGTATTTGGCGAGTACATCAATTTACAAAAATTGAGCAAATAATCATCAGCCATCCAGATGACTCATGGGATTTTCATGAAGAATTACTAACCAACTGTGTTGAATTATGGAACAATCTTGGATTACACTATGAAGTGGTAAACATATGTACAGGTGATATGGGCACTGTTGCTGCCAAAAAATACGACCTTGAAGCTTGGTTACCTGGACGAGGTGAATACAAAGAAGTGGTATCTTGTTCAAACTGTACTGATTACCAAGCCAATCGTCTTCGGATGCGGTATCGCACACCAGATGGGAATTCGGCAGTTCATACTCTAAACTCTACTGCAGTTGCAACATCTAGAGCCCTCGTTGCGATTATGGAGCAATATCAACTTGAAGATGGTCGTGTCCAAGTACCTGAGTGCTTAATATCAAGAATGAATGGAAAGACACACCTAGAACCTTGTGAATGGTGATTGAATGCGAGCTATCATGCTAACCTTGCTGTTTTTCATATCCACATTTAGTGGTTGCTTTGGAAATATCGATGGTTCTGAACCTTCGGCTAATCTTGTAGTTTCTGAAGATTTGAATTCGAATACTGCACCTCGAGGACAAATCTTCACAATAACAATTGAATCCAATGTTGATTATACAGTTCATCGAGCGAATGGTACGTTCTTTGTCGATGAGTTTGGCGTATTCCGAGACGATATGAACATGATTTTCGATGAATCGATAAAAAAAGTCAAACTACTGATTATGGATACTGAATTGTCCTCGATTGACTTGATGATTACTGCCGGGAATGAAATTTGGAATGGAACCATAGAACTCATCGATAGCGATGAAATGATGATTGTAGATGGTCGTAGAGCCTACGATACAATCGATATGCTCACCACATCATACAACAATCGATGGTGTGCTTCTGCTTCTGTACATGAAGGGGGTGCAGCCTACGAGGCGGCGGCTGAAGCGATGGCAGACAATATGCGAAGCATGGGTTTTGATTTCGTAGAGGTGACTCGTTACGAAGATGACCCTGACCAACTCAACGTAGTTGGTTACAATTGGGGACGTGTTAATCCAGATGAGTATATTGTCATCGGTGGACATTTTGACATCGCTTATGCCTTAACACCACCAAGTGGTGGTACTAACGAAGGTGCGAATGATGACACATCAGGTTCAACCGTTTCACTTGAGATGGCTCAAGCTCTGGCACAACTTGAATTTGATCACACCGTGGTTGCTGCACTGTGGGCGTGTGAAGAAGAAGGACTTCTAGGTTCGAGGGCTTATGTTGACCATCTACCGGAGAACATTACAGTTCGTGCTTACATGAATTTTGACATGGTCGCACTCAATTACCCAATTACACCACGTAGCGAACCCCTCATTGGACCTGGTGGTGAGATATTTTCTGCCACGAAATATGATTGGACTATCAGTGTGGCTGGTGCCAATGATAGCAATATGCAACGCATGCACGATTGGGTTGGAGTGACCATAGAGGATGATTTGGCTTACCAACCCACAGCAGGCAATCCAATCACTTGGCAAATTGAAGAATCTTGTGCATCAGATCATTGTTCATTCTTTTC
>JASLKH010000027.1 GCA_030747675.1 Candidatus Thalassarchaeaceae archaeon
TCCACCACCTGCGGGAGTTCTGATTGTTAATGGGCACCAAAACTCTCCACCCGATCGATGTCTAACTTTGGCGATTTCGTTGACAATTTGGTCATAGGCTGGGAAGATGTAATCGGCAAATTGGATTTCAGCTACGGGGCGAAGGCCATTCATTCCCATGCCAACTGCAATGCCCATAATTCCTCCTTCAGCAAGGGGTGTATCGAATGACCGATGCTTTCCAAATTTTTCTTGAAGTCCAGACGTACATCTGAACACTCCACCGTAGAATCCAGCATCTTCACCAAAAGATACTACTGTGGAATCTCGTTCAAACATCGTATGAAGTGCAGAATTAACTGCTTGTATGATGTTCATTTGTGACATATCAGATTCCCACCTGGCCTCGTTGTTCAAGTAAATGCCACGGTTCTTCTTCGTATACATCTTCAAAGAGGGTACTTCTTGGCGGGAATGGGCCCTCTTTAAGGGTGCCAAATTTTTCGGCTTCTTTGTATGCAGCAGTTACTTCGGCTTTACAAATTTCTTCGCAAGTCTGATGTTGCTCATCGTCCCATTCTCCTAGTTTCTCAAGATGGCCTTTGAGTCGATCAATGGGGTCCCCTAATGGCCAGTTTTCATATTCATCACTTGGGCGGTATATACTAGGGTCATCAGATGAAGAATGACTGTCTCCTCGGTATGTGTACATTTCCAAAAGAGTAGGGCCATACCCTGCACGAGCACGTTCCGTAGCCCACTTGTGAGCAGCATAAACAGCAAGAAAATCCTGCCCGTCGACTCGCATAGATGCTACGCCATAAGGTATCCCTCGCCCCGCAAAAGATTCTCCGCCGTGGGCAATATTTCGATGAGTGGATATAGCCCATTGATTGTTTACAACAACTAAAACACAAGGCGCTTTGTATACACTTGCAAAATTAAGCCCATAGTGAAAATCACCCTGGGCAGATGTCCCCTCGCCCAACCAAGAACATGCAATACTATCTTCACCACGATAAGCAAATGCCATTGCGGCACCAACTGCCTGCGGGAATTGAGTTCCCACCGGGCTTGAGATGGATACGAAGTTACCTTCCTTCCAAGAATAATGAACCGGCATCTGCCTCCCTTTGACATTATCTCTTGAATTTGAAATACAATGACAAATCATGTCGACCATATCCCTACCTCTGACGAAAAGTAAACCTTGTTGACGATATGATGGGATTACGATATCTTGTTGTTCCATCGCCATTGCAGCACCGACTGAGACGGCTTCTTCACCTAAACATTTCATGTAAAATGATAAGCGTCCTTGACGCTGCATCATCATCATTCGATCATCATAAGCCCGAATACGAATCATATGTTGGAGTGCATTTTTCATAGTCTCAGAATCGAGATTTGGATTCCATTCTCCGACAGCGTCTCCTTCGTCATTTAGGACGCGCAGTAATCCATATGCAATATCTCTAGTTTCTGAACCTTCGCAATCAATTGGCACCTTTTTGTGGTGCCCAGCAGGGATGGTTGAAGGGTCTGGGAAACTGGTCCCTCCTTCTCTATGAGGTGGCACAGGTACGTGCATATTACCGTCCTCGCCCCCACTCATAACCCGACACCACTCCAAAGTCGCTCATAGCGTTTCGCTGCCGCCAGATTGGTCACCTATGGTGACCTTGGGCTGTAAATATGAGATTGCAGAGCCAGTTGCATCTGCTGTTACAACAGGTGCACCACCCATTGCCTCATGCCAGAGAAGTCCGGCCCGATATGAGGATCTGACTAGTGGGCCACAAGCTACTCCTTTGAACCCCAAATCCCTAGCGAATAAATCCCACTTTGCAAAAGATTCAGGAGAGGGAAATCGGTCAACCGGCAAGTGTGATGGGCTAGGGGATAGATATTGGCCGATAGTCAATATGTCGACCCCAATTTGGTGTAATATTTCCATTACTCCCTCAACTTCCTCATCAGTTTCTCCAACCCCTACCATTAAACTTGATTTTATCATGATATCCGGCCGTAGGCGTTTTGCTTCACTCAAGATTTGCAACGATTGTTTGAATGAAGCCCTCCGGTCTCTGACCCGCGAATCTAATCGAGGGACACATTCGACATTGTGCGCAAATACTCTAATTTCCAAGTCCTCTAATAAGATCTCAAGAGCATCAATATTACCATCAAGGTCTGAGCATAAGAATTCCAATCCAACTTCAGGACAACGTTGGTGCACAGCCTCTAGGCATGCACGATAATGAGATGCGCCACCATCAGGCAACTCATCACGATTCACACAGGTGATGACGGCATGAGATACGCCCATCAAATCAACAGCCTCAGCAAGATTTTCAGGCTCCTTAGGATCAAGTGAAGGCGGTGTCTTGATTGTACCAACTGCGCAGAATTTACACCCGCGAGTGCATTGTTCCCCAGCAACCATGAATGTGGCAGTACCTCTCCCCCAGCAATCATGAATATTCGGGCATCTAGCCTCTTGACAAACCGTGTTGAGTTCGTGCATAGTGACATTTCCTTGAATTTCATTGAAGGCCACTTGACCTTGCCCCGTTGGAAGACTAGTTCTGAACCAGTTTGGTAGCCGCTTACGATTTGCACGCCGTCTCTGCATTGGACTTAATTTCCGAGATTTGGCGCTATTTTCTTCAAAGGTGGGGAGTTTTTGACCTGCCATTACCTTCCCCCTCATATGTTCCTCTACAGTGCCCTCGATTAATCATTTGTCCTCCGCCCTATGGGCGGAATATTCGGTGAGTTCAAGTCAGATGTGCTTTTCGTCATACTATGACGGATACCGCATTAGATGGTAGGGTTGCATTAGTTACCGGCGGAGCATCACGAATAGGATCTGAAATATGTAGGAATTTGGCAGCAGCAGGAGCCACAGTCGGAATTCATTTCCATCGTAGTTCCGAAGCCGCAGAACAAATTTTGCAGGAGATAGAATCATTCGGTGGAGATGCATTTGTTGTAAGTGCAGATTTAGCCGAAGAGGAAGATCGAGAATCATTGATTAATTCCGTTATTGAGCGTGCTGGGCGATTGGACATATTAGTCAATAATGCCTCTATCTTTGAACAGATACCGCTAGATGAAATGTCTACAGATGCTGTACGTGTTATGTGGCGTATCAATGCAGAGGCTCCATTGATGCTAATTCATCATGCAAAATCGCATCTGGAATTCGAAGGAAGCGACAATCCTGGAGCGGTAGTTAATATTGTAGATAATGCTAGTGGGAGATCTGATTGGCCAGGGTATTCCCATTACTGTGCATCTAAAGCAGCCCTCTTGTCTATAACTCGAAGTTTAGCCCAAGAATTGGCGCCAAACATCCGCATTAATGCTGTCGGACCGGGTGCAATTTTATTCCAAGATTGGGAGTCCGAATCTAAGCGTAAAAATATCCTTTCAAGGATCCCTATGAAGCGACAAGGTACATCCCTTGAAATTGCCAAAACAGTCGAATTTTTGGTGTCGGGACCATCTTATATCACCGGTCAAATTATCGATGTTGATGGTGGCTGGTCATTGAATTAATTCCGGGCCTTTCAAGCGTTGTGTTCAAGGCTAATGAGTTGCTCAGAGATGTTGCAGGGATACCCGAGCTGGTCAAAGGGGCCGGACTTAAGCTCCGGTGCTAATCGCTTCGTGGGTTCAAATCCCACTCCCTGCACCACAAAAACAGTAAATTTAGGGATAAATCTAGTTGACTTACAGTCAACCAACAACGGCAAACCGTTTAATGGACCACTTGACACGAGCCACCGTAGGTGAGCGTATGCTGAGCCAGATTCGACGTGGTCAATTGACACCAATCTTGTTGGTTGGAGTCCTTCTCACTGCTATTTTTTCGGGCTACAGTCCAGCATCTCAATTGATGGATGATTCTTCAATCCGTAACGATGTTTCAGGAACAGTCAGTTACGATTTATATTTCGCGACAGCCCCAGGGGGACATCCTACAGACGGGAGAATCACAACTGAAATGCCAGATGGGGGTGGTCAAGAAGAATCCTCAGCATCTGGTACAACTGTTGAATTTTCGACGGATCAAATGCTATCTGACATTGTAATTTCAGGCACTCCGACTAGTGGAGGGAAGTTCGAATTGGATGTAACTTTGTTCTTAAAGGCAACAGGCCAAGAAGGGAGTACAGTAGATTGGACTGTATCGGTAGTCGCAGGGAGTTCAATTATTGCTACTGAGGATTGGAGTACTGATGCATGCACACCTTCTTTCTCAGGTAATTCATGCGGTTTTGACGAGCGCTCATTCCATCCTGAATGGACGGGTAATCAAGACTTCACAGTCGATGATGGTGAGCGATTGAAAGTACTCGTATCAGCAGATATGAATTGTAATTCAGGAGGTGGAGGTGATGGCCCTGATGTCCCCAATGGGACCGAATCTAGTGGTCGCCAATGGGGTGGGACTGAATGTGATGCTTGGATTGCGTACAATGAGATTGATACTGCGAGTGGTCGTTTTTCAATGATTGAGATTGAAACTGACCCAGTGGCAGGTTCTCAAGTCAAAGTTCATCGCCCAGGGAGTGTATGGACTGACGATGAAGTTGAAACATGGTATCCAAATGACTCTCCTGAAATGCGTGTTATGCAATTCAACCTTGAGCTTAGAGATGCGTTTGGGCGTGACGATATCAATATAGTTCGCCTCAATATGATTGACCCATCTGGAAGTGTTGCTTTTACGCATACTTTTGACGAAGATGAATTGATTACTGATAATAATGCCCTGCGAGCCCAATATAATTGGACATATCAGGGTGGTATTGACTCTGGAGACTATGAGTTGGATCTTGAAGTTGTGAATATTCAGGGCAAGACATTTACAATTGATCATCCAACTGTTCGATTCAATGAATATGGAGTCAGTTTAGCGCATCTTTATTCTAGGACCGTCGAATATGTATCTCCCGAAGAAACCACTCCGATTAGTTTGGTCTTGAGCCATATTGGTGCGAGTGGCGATTATTCGATATCTGTTGAACTAACTCTCATGACTAATTTGGGTTCCAATTGGATTGAAGATTGGGATACTGGCGACCAAACGTATGAATTGACAGGCGGCGGTGGTGGAATTGGAGCAACACTCTCGCTTACTGCACCAGATGATTTGTCAAATACTCCCGATACTATTGATATTAGAGCAGTTGCTTATGACTCCGAACAAGTTCTCGTTCATCAAACAACATTACAACTCGACCTGGAATTCCTTGATACATATGCTCCTCCAATGGTCAGTATATGGCCGGAGGCACATGACAATCAATATGCAAACAGTACCGGCGCCCTAAACCTCGATGAATCAATTCCTCGTTATGTCGAGGACGGCGAATTTACTACATTTTATCTTGAAATTTTCAATACCGGATTTGATACCGATGAGTTCAGGATTGACGTCAAGCAAGATTCAAACGCGAATTTGCAATTCTGGGATAACGACAGCGGCCAGAGGATTGATGAGGATGAAAACGATGGCACATATCACACTGAAAACCTTGACCGCCACACCACACAAACAATTCGATTGCGAGTCAAACCCTCTAATAATCGAGACGACCCCGATATAGGTATGATTGAACTTGAAATAATGAGTGTTGGTAATGCAACTCAACATGCAAGAGTTGCATTCACTATCCAACGGACGTTTGGTATTCAGGCAGAAGTTGTTTACGATTGTGATTCCACTCCGTTTGGTTTTGTCAATTCAGAAATATGTCTAAACACAGCAACCTATCTCGCCTTTGATATCAAGATTACCAACACAATGACACAGGGTGAAACTGTCACTGATTGGATTTTGAAGAATCCCAAGGATCTGAGTCGAAATATCGATGATCAATTGTATGCTGGTGCGAATCCAAAGTATGGTCTCTGGGATTACGAAATTACTGATACAAATGGTGATCCTTCTCCGAGAGTCCAATTGGCTCCTGGTGATGATGCACTTGTGAATTTGGACATTACATTAACACAACAAGTTGAAGTTGGAAATCACACAATATATCTGCGTATAATTGAAGATATAGAAGACCAAAATTTGGCTCGTTATTTTGACTTACCTATCACAATTGAAATTGGGAAAGATGACCCTATTTTGTCTATTCATCAAATTTCTCAGCCCCATGCTATGGAACCTGACACTCTAAGTGAGATTCAGATGAAAGTAAAGAATGATGGTAATAGTGATGTGATGGTAATTCTGAAAGCCGAAGCAGACCAGGGGTGGACAGCAGAAGTGATGAGCCAGTCTGGTGCAGAAGTAGTCACAGTTCCTGCATTTGATGAAGTTACGTTTACTCTTTTCATAGTCTCTAGTGAGAACGCTTTGAACGGTGATGACGTCGGTATTGTTGTATCGGCAAAACCACTTTCTGAAGATGAAGCATATCCTGATGAATTTACGGCTAGGAAAACCGTGAATGTTAAAGTCAGTATTAGCAATTTGGGTGACCTTGTTTTAAGCGAAATTTTCGGTGACCGTTTGGAAACGAAATTAATTGGGATTGGTATAATTGTACTATTGGTTGCTTGGATAGTTGGACGAAGGGGTCGAGTTGAATTCATTGATGAATGGGTTGAATATGAAGATGATTTAGATATGATTTCTGATGAAGAATTTGATATTCCAGATCCAGTTGGAATCGATGATGAAGACAGTTATGACGATGAAGATATTGAACTGGTAGATCTCGATTAATTCTCCAATTTTGTTAGTGACCCTCCTAAGGAGGGTCGAAATTCTGTCCGAACGCCGCTCCATTTGTCTTAATACCTTGATTGGACGGGAGAACATTGGGTACAGCCATGTCTACGACCGTCCTCGCACCAACATCCGCCACTCGATCACGATCTCGAAGTCACCAAATTCGAGCAGTTAGCCTTGTTGCAATTATGATTTTAGCAGGACTCTCGGCTCTGGAATTCGCTGCATGGGAAGCTATGGCGACCAATGACCAGGATGGCGATGGACTGACCTATGGTTTGGAATTTTTACTCAACACACAACCTCAGGATTGGGATAGTGACAACGACGGCCTCCCCGATGGATGGGAGTACATGTACGGCCTAGATCCTCTTGATGCATCCAATCTTGGGTTTAACGGCGCTGCTGGTGACCCTGATGGGGACGGATTGACCAATCTTCAGGAATATTCCTATCATGAACCCAACAATTGGGATTCTGCAAGCACTCCGAACGTATTGGATCTAGGGGTTTGGTGGAATGGAACAGTACCAGTTAGTAACTGGGACGAAGAATCTGCAATGCAAGCACAGCAAGGACAAGGATCCGATGGTGCAGATGAAGACCCCATGGGGAACATGTG
>JASLKH010000028.1 GCA_030747675.1 Candidatus Thalassarchaeaceae archaeon
AGTGCCCCAGGGAAATGCATCCTCTTTGGGGAGCATGCTGTGGTGTATGGCCAGCCCGCTGTTGCAGTCGCCATTGATGCTAGAGTGAAAGTTGAAATTGAAAAATCGACCTCAGGCTGGTCTATTGATGGGATGAAATTCGACAAGAATAGGCATCCACACATCGATTCAATACGTAAGCGGCTATGGTCTAATGACGGAGGCCCTCCCCTTGACATCAATGTCTCGAGTGAATTGTTTGGGGCGGCTGGGTTGGGTTCTAGTGCTGCGATATGTTCGGCATTCGCAGCTGGGCTATTACATGCAAGAGGCACAGATTCTGCTGCATTACCACATTCAGGAATTGCAACAACAGCCCACCTTGCAGAAGCCGAAGCGCAAGAAGGTAGAGCATCTCCAACAGACACCTCTGCCTCGACTCTTGGAGGGGCAGTATTCATTTCCAATAAGAAAGAGAAACTTGCCGAATGGAAGTATACTAGAGACCTTCGAGTAGACGGTGTTCGAAGGACATGGGAAGTTCACCAAATTACTTTGCCGGATTCCGTTAAAGATGCCTTCCTTGTGATTGGTTTTACTGGACGCCCCGGGCCAACATCAGAAATGGTTTCCAAAGTTGCTGATTTAATTAATAGAGAACCTGAAAGAATGACTGAAATCGAGAGAATTGGACAAGTCACTCGAGCAGGAGTAACAGCACTAAATTTAGGAAACTTAGAAGCAATTGGAATTGCAATGAATGAATGTCATCGCTTGTTACAAGGTCTCGGCGTCTCTGATGATGATTTGGATCGAATGGTTGAAGCTGCCCTCCCATCTTCTCTCGGAGCCAAGTTGACAGGTGCCGGAGGCGGTGGTTGTATGATTGCTCTTACAACTGAACCGAGGCGCACTTCCGAGGCGATTGAAATGGCTGGAGGGCAAGTCTTGGTTTCTCCTTTGGGTGCACCAGGGGTTAGGATTGAGGAAATCACTGAAAATCCCTTGTGGAAAAGTTAGATGTCACAATGCGGACTATTTTCTATTTTTTCATTATAAGCAAAGCCGGCTCTTCCTTTATATAGGGGCCGAGTTACGGCGATTTCATGGCAACTAGTGATGAAGACCGTCTGACAGTAGTAAACGTAGTAGCATCCACCCGAGTGGCGGAAGAATTGAATCTCCCTGATATTGCAATTCAGTTGAATTGCGAATACGAACCAGAACAATTCCCTGGTGTAGTTTATCGTGTAGTTGATCCAAAACTTGCAATCCTAATGTTCCGCTCTGGCCGTGCTGTTTGTACCGGTGGTAAGAATGAGGATAACATCCATACTGGAATTGAACGCATGATTGGCGATTTGCGCGCTGCAGGAATCAAAACTTGGGAATTGGATGATGTCCAAATTGAAGTACAGAACATGGTCGCGACCTATGCTTTGCATTATCCTGAAGATTACGATGGAAAAGATAAGTGGACTGACGAACCTCTCGCAGGCGAGCCTCGAAAGCTAAATCTCAACCATTTGACGTTCCATTTGCCATTCGATAAGGTAGAGTATGAACCAGAGCAATTCCCTGGCCTAATTTACCGATTGGATTATCCGAAGGTAGTTTGCCTTATTTTCGGAAGTGGCAAGATGGTAATCACCGGCGCTCGACACAAGGACGAGATTCTTGAAGCCGTTGAAATCATTCAGGACGAACTTGCTGACCTTCTGTGAGGCGACTTTCGATGGGCCTCATCCGCCTTCTCGGCGAGTTCAGGGTCTGGTACTATGAAAGAGCAGCAGGACTGAAAGCGCGCCGCCGCTTCTTTTCACGAATGGCTGCCCGCCAAGTAGGGTCTCATGGGAATGATCTTAGCGCAGCAGGTCCAGTTCGATTGACCAAGGATACACATTTGGGAAACAATGTCAATTTCAATGGTTTAGAAGTTGCAGGGATTGGTGAAGTTCGAATAGGAGACAATTTCCATTCTGGAAAAGGGTGTATTTTACTATCGGATGTACACAACTATGAGGGTGAATCATTACCGTATGATTCCAAAACTAAAGCATGCCCAATAACCATAGGAGACAATGTGTGGTTTGGACGGAATGTGATGATTTTGGGGGGAGTTAATATTGGAAATGGTGCTATAATTCAAGCAGGAAGTGTAGTAGTTTCTGACATCCCCGATTTGGGAATTGCAGGAGGGCACCCCGCTAAGGTATTCAAGACACGAGATCAAAGTCACTATGAGAGACTCATTGAGGAGAAGAAGTTCCACTAATTGTATCAAGTACAACTCTTGCAATGATTCGATGCCCTGAGTCATTGGGATGTAATCCATCTGCAATATGAGATGGGTTTAGCTGATTTCTCACTGGGATTAAGGGCACCCCTCTCTTTTTACACATTCTAATAATTTCTTCATTCAGATAATTTACGTACTTTGAATTCCAGAAGCGATCCGAATCCCATGAGACCGGAGTTGTTTTCCTTTCATCAATTGGAGTTAATTCAAGAACATATGTGTCGCATTTCTTCGGTTCAAGAATATCAAGAATTTCAGCAAGGTTTTCTGCGACTTTTTCAGGAGTAGACGTGTACTCGTTATTTGATTGAACCCATCGTGCGTCGTTAATCCCAGCGGCAATGATTACGATTTCAGGGCAATCCACTTGCAAATCATTTAGCAATTTCAGCCTGATATCATGCAGCCCAAATCCATGAACTGCATTGACGACATCACAATTGATTTGTTGAGCCCAACCAATTGAGTTTGTTGCACCGGCACCGGCGGCAATGCTATCCCCCCATACGCCGACTTTTAGGGTGCCCATCATATCTCGTAAGACCTATTGATATTGAAACCTCGCAGCGATAAGGCCAATGAGTGTGATAGTGTGGGGGTCACATGGACAATGTCGGCCCAATTCGTACGGGTTTGGCCAACGGAGTCTATTTCCTGCACGTTCTAGTCACGTTTTTCGTCCCGTGGGGTTGGATATTGCCATGGCCTGAAGCTTGGTGGTTTGGCATATTTTTCATTCCTTTGATGCTCATTCACTGGAAAACAGCAGATGTGTGCATCTTATCCACCATAGAAATGAAACTTCGTGGCCACCCCAAAGCAGGCACTATTGAACAGGGTGGATTCATACAACGAATGGGAGCATTGATTGGTTGGAATATGAGTGATAAAACTGCTGTAAATATGGGCTGGGCCTTCTCATATATGGGCCTCATACTTTGTGCTTTGAGATTATATATTGGAGGGTAATAATGCCTTCTAATCTGCGGCGATTTTCCGCAAAATTAGTGCGAATATCACATCTTTTTGTTATGCTTTTCATAATGATTGGATGGGCTCTACCTTGGCGACTAGCGTGGTGGATTCATGTGGTTTTAACACCACTAACTCGAGTACATTGGAAGCTCAACAATCGAACTTGTATTTTCACGACCATTGAGAATCGATTATTACAGACTAAACCAGTGGCCGATCATGAAGAAGGTTGGTTTGTAAAAGAGATGACTGAGGCAATAACAGGGTGGAGGCCACCTACAACTTTGACACGTCTTGTGATGGCATTTTGGATGTGGATTTCAACGATATTATCCGCAATCCGCTTGGCGGTTGTTTGATGAAGAGTGACGCGGTGGCCACCCTATGGGTGGCCGTTCAAGACTACTATCAACAAGCCTAGTATTGCTAATGTTAATCTCTGTGATTACTCCATTTGCTACTGTTGAAGAAACCTCAAATCTTGAGGACGAAATTGTTTCTTTGGATTCGGCAAAGAGCACATCATTAGTCGATGTACCTTCTTTACGAATTGGAGATCAATGGGTGTATGACGCCTTTTTCGATGTGGGTGGATTAATTGCAGCAGGTGGTGTTTCAGCTAATGTTCAAACTCTAACAGGAACTCTTACCGGAGTCCTGCAAAGTATTGGAACACAGACCGTAGAGAATCGTTCTTCCCTTGTATACACTATTCGTTCGACGGGTTCGTTTGGTGCTAACGGCGTCAGTCTGGATGGCTATACTGGCAATCTCGATGTTGATTATGTTGGAATTGAAGAGTATCGAGTATCTGACATGGCGCTAATTACCCGTACAATGGAATTAGAGGTGGGGTTCCTTGCTTTTGGATTCATCAATATTGATGTGGCAGATATTACAATTTTGACTACTTATCAGCCACCGCAAGAAAATTACGATTTCCCTCTTGCAGTTGGAGAAGGACATTACACAAATTACACTGCAACTGTTCAGTGGAGTGGATCTTCTGATTATTTCGCAATTCCAGAGGACGAAACAAGACAAACTTCAGGGTATAGCACAGTGACTTCATCAGGCGACCCGGGTGTATCATATTCTGGCTGTTCAAATTCATATAACGTCACGCAATACAATTCAGATGGAACTGTTGCTGGCTTCAATTGGTATTGTCCTGCAGTTAAGTACAATGCTTGGCAACATATTGAGGATGCAATCGGCCTCGTTATTGATTTTAAATTAAAGGCACATACACCAGCATCTCGAGCACGAATAATATCGGTGAATCTCCAATATCCTGCATATTTCCTCGACATTGAAATGGGTGCCTGGATTAACGTAACCGATGCAGGCGGAACTCCCGTTGGGGGGGAGAATCTAGAATTCAGGTATGAGGCTGAAAGCGACATACGTCAAATTACAACAGCAACCAATGGTTCAGCCTACGTTGTTTTTGACACTGGACATTTCCCAGATCCCTCTGAAACCACATATGATTTTGCAAGCCATGGGATTATTGGTTGGATATCTTCTTCCAATCAAGTTGGAGTTAGCACTTTGACATTGGACGACGATTTGGTTGAAGTTGATTTGGTTACTAACGCGGCGAGTGTCGCGGTGGAACGAGTTAGAGGAGCAGATGTTTCAAATTTGAATTCAATAAATGGATACAATGTTATCCCTGGTGATGAATTAACATTTAGTGTCCCTGTCCGAAATGCAGGCCTTCTTTATTCACCTGCAACACAGTTGGAAGTTACTGCGCCAGATGGTACCACAAGCCGTGCCAATGTCCCTTCTTTAGCCCCACTTGCTGAAGCGAGAGCTGAAGTTTCTTGGACCGTTCCAAGCAGTCAATCAATTGGAGATGTCACAGTTAGTTTTGAAGCAGATCCAGATGAAGTTGTAACTCAAGATGCAAATCGTAGCAATAATCAGGATTCTTTGACAATATTTGTTGGTAGACTCCCATCAGCGTCTTTAGCAAACACAATTCCGACATTAACTTTTGATGATGTATTGTTGGATGCGACAATGTCTTCTGACCCGGATGGTGGCGACCTATACTGCCAATTTGAAATTGAAGAAGTCGCTGGAACAGATCCAATAATTACTTCAAGTTATGATTGTGAATATACAATGTATTGGGAAGATAATGGGGATTATGATGTTATTTTGACAATTTACGATGATGAAGGTGACTCATATACGATTACACAGACTGTTAACATCCTGAATCGAGCAGCAGTGGTTAACCTTGCCTCAAATGTAGCGATGGTGAAAGTTGGCGAACCTGTAACATTTGATGCATATGATCAAAGTGATGTTGATACCACTACATCAGAGGCACCAATTTCAATGCAATGGCTTCCCCCAAATGACCCGAATGGTATGCCATATGCTTGCGATGAAGGTATGGTGACGATGGTATGCACAGTTACACCTGAAGTTGAAGGTCAATTTATGATGTCCTTCAGGGGAATTGATGACGATGGTGCATTGACATCTGCAACTCATAGTATCATGGTCAACAATATTGCTCCCTCAAATGGTCAAATCGATTTGAGAAATGCTGATGATCAGATATCCATATTACCTGATCAGCAACAGATTTGGTGGGTCGATGAAGACCAATCCTTGGAATTAGTTGGTGATGTTACAGATTCACCCAATGATATGGATAGCCTGACATGGATGTGGCAACCAGATGTAGATATTGATCCAACATTGTCTATGACTTCCACAGGAGCAACCTCCGTAATTCCAGTGTCATGGAGCGAGAAAGGATTGCACAAAATCTCTATGCAAGTATTCGATGATGATGATGAAAGCAGTGGAATAGTTTCACGTTATGTACGTGTACAAAACGTTCCACCTACAATTGCCGATTTTGAACAACAACTTCCACTTTGGGAAGACCAAAATGCCCAATTAACTGCTGATTTTTCAGACTCCGTTTCTGATGTTGATTCATTAGTTGCATGTTGGGACACCAATCCGTTCGTCAATAGTGATGGCGAATTTTCAGCTGATGATGATTGTGATATCTCGGGATCAACGTTGACACAATCATGGCCATCTGCAGGTTCGTATCAAGTCATTTTCCATGTGACAGATGATGATGGTGATCGCACAAGTGAAATGGTCAATTTCACTGTACGAAACCGTAAACCAGTTGCTGCAATTGTAGCTAGCAACCTCCTCCCAGAGACAGGTGAAAAATTCAGCCTATCTGGAAATCTTAGTACTGATACTGCGTCAGATATGGATGATTTGATTTATCGTTGGGACTTAGATACCACCGAAGATGCTGATGACGATGGCTTTGCAGACAATGATTTTGATCGAGAAGGCATGGAGATATGGATTGATATTTCCAGTTCAGGAACACATACAATTCGCTTGATGGTGTTTGATGAAAGTGAGGTCTCAACTGCAGATGTAGTTATCGAGGTTCAACAAGAAGAATCAGGATTCCTTGGAGGAATCTTGAGTTTTGAAGATAATGGAGTTGCTATAATCGTAATTATTCTCCTTTTGGTATTAGCATCGTTACTAGGTGTTTTAGGATGGACATCAATGCGTGGGAAACAATCAGATCCTTGGGAAGGTAGTAGTGCTGACCCGTATGCAGTTGAGGAAATGCCTAGTTCCGCGCCAAATACAAGTATGTTTGCCGCTCCTACGGCAGAACCTTCTCCTGTTGCCGCACCCGTTCCAATGGGTGAACCAGTCCCTGCTACTGCTCTGCCTTCAGTTGTTGAGCCATTAACTCCTGCAACACCTCCCTTGCCAGACACGGGGCTACCTGCTGGATGGACAATGGAACAATGGAGCCACTACGGGGCTCAATGGCTAGAACAGGAAGCCGCAAAAGTAGTCGAAACACCACCTCCAACGTGGCCATCTTCCGAAGGTGACATGGACCTAGACCTCTGAGAGGGTACCATGCGACGGGCATTGTACGATTTCTTTGGCCTTCCAAAAATCCCTCGCAAAGATGAACCTGATGAGGTTGAAGATGAGATTTTGGAAGCTGAAGTGAGTCCAAACCCTATTGAAATCCCACAACCAGTTAGAGCTCGATCAAATAATCCCCTTCATGAGATGGATTTTCATGATTTAGGAGAGAGGAAATGGCTTGAATGGGCTGCCAATTATCAACGGATACCACATAGAGGATTACGCTACATCAAGCCTGATGAAATGCACCGTTTACCACTTGATAGAATTGTCACACGCCTTTCACAAGGAGATATTTTGATTATTGATTTGTTCTCTCTCGCCCACATGGATTCCCAACGCTCAGCACTCGCAAGGCAAGTTCAGGATGTAGCAGCAACTGGCGGATTACCCGTTTTTGCATTGGATGAAAAAGAACGCCTCTTATTGGTGCCAGGAAGAGGTAGTAGAGTAGATTCAGAAACTTACAATTTAGGGCTAAAAACAGCCCCCTTGTAACTTTTATTCGTAGTGACTACGTACTTCAAAACTCCACGAACTTCCATCAGGTCC
>JASLKH010000029.1 GCA_030747675.1 Candidatus Thalassarchaeaceae archaeon
GGCGATTAATCTTCAACTTCATCGGTTTTTCTGCCATTTTCAATTAATCGAGACGATTTGGATTCACTTGGAAATGAATCCAGGCCAATCTGACCTCTTGGGCGGAGTTGTTCAGCAATTTTCTTTTTGTTGGGACTATTGATTGGTGCGTTTTCCCCTTCTTGTTCAATTACTACTGTGGAGGGAACCTTATCACTTAATTCGGGGGCCAATCTGATATTTTCTTGTTCTAAGAAATCAGCAGCTTTGTCGCCATTATCTAGCATGAATGAGTCTAGATGTGCTCCTTCTGTCCGAATGGGGCTTCCCCCTCTTTTCCTGCGGACTTGCTGGATTGAACGATGCATAATTTCTTCACGTCTCTTTGCGGAAGCCCGAGCACCTTCATCGCGAGTTTCTCTGGCAATTAAAACGTAAACAGTCCCTTCTCTTTGTCTCCCAGTTCTTCCTCTTCGCTGAATTGTCCTAATCTCACTACCAACTGGCTCGTAAAATATGACTAAATCAGCATTTGGAACATCTAATCCTTCTTCCCCTACCGAGGTTGCGACTAAGATATTCGCTTTCCCAGCCCTGAATGCATTCAGCCCCTCTAGTTGCTCCTTTTGACTCATACCAGCAGAGCCATCTCTATTGGCTTGCCCAACGAATCTCTGAGGAATAGCCAATTCAATATCTCCAAGAACCCTCTCAATTTCATCCACAGTATCTCTAAAATTAGCAAAAATGATAATTCTACTATCTGGACTTTCCTTGAGTTGTTTTCTGACCATTCTTCTAACCATTGTTACTTTACTATGGCATTCTTCCATCGAATTAATTGAATCTCTTAATTGTTTAATTCTAGGGTCTTTAACGAATTCTTTAGCTGACGTTTTGATGTCTTCTTTCTTTTCATCAAGGCGATCCAGTGCTTCTCTTGTGGCAGCAACACCTTGGCACAATATGTAAGATATAATATGATTTAATCGCATAGCAATAGCATTCTCTACTGCTGCTCTATAGGCAATTGACTCTTGTCTTCCGATGGCAATTGATATCCGATTCCGGGCTTCTTGTAATCCTCCTGCTGTGATGTGACCTTGTCGGGAATAGTAGCCTTGTCGTCTCAACCGATCCACAATTCGTTCTATCCAAACTTCCAACGGTTTTGCTAAATCTCGCAGTACTTGGGGGACTTCTACCACTACATCGTTGATGTCTAATCCAGATGCATAGGGTTCCAGTAATGCATCACCAGGTGGTCGAGCATGAATATTTGCAATTTTCAATCTATTACAAACTTCCATTATATCTGATTCAATATGTCCAGGGCTAGCAGTTGCTGCCAATATTATCCCCTCTGGATTTTGTTCTGAGAATAAATCTCCGACTTGAGCCATAGCATGGTTTCCAGTTGCTCTATGGGCTTCATCAATAATCAGCAAGGCGATATCATTCAGATTTGTTAACCCATTTTGGACATCGTTACGTACAATTTGTGGCGTTGCAACAATAATTTTCGCTGAACTCCAGATTTTTTCTCGTTTCTTTGGGGAAGTTGATCCTGTAAGACAAACGATGGAATCGGGCCCACTATCTAATTTCAGGAACCGACGTAAATCAGCAAGATGTTGATTCACAAGTCCATTTGTAGGTGCAACCATAATCGCCCTTCCTCCCTTAATTTTTAGTCGCTCGGCTAATACCATGACTTCAATCGGTGTTTTACCCATGCCTGTTGGTAACACCAAAAGCGTTGAACCGCTAAGGCAATGGTCGACTGCTGATAACTGATATGCTCGCGCTTCAAGAGTATTTGATACGAGCATATCATGGCAGATTTTGTTCGACATGTTCTTGACTCCTGCACTCCAAGGTTCTTAGCCAAATCGCTGTATGATATATTCCTCTGCATTGCAAAACCCCCCGTAGGGGGCCTCGGGCATCAACCGAGCCGTTCATATATGGAAGGTAGGTCGGAGGCTCGCTCTACACTGGGCATCCAGACACCATCGGGCAATGTAATTGCATCCCACAAAGCCAAAAATTCCACTTGTGAATTTTGGTCCGGTGTCACGGTTGCCCCTGAAGTGATGAGCCGGCGTACTGCCGCTTCGGCGGCCTCTACACCGAAAACACATGGAGGACCCAAAATGGGAGACAGACACCGCCCGAAGAAAGGCAGCATGGGCTTCGGCCCTCGAAAGAGAGCAGCACGGCCGTACGGCCGTGTGAAATCCTGGCCTAATAATGAAGCAGATGAAGTACGAGTTCAGGGATTCGCTGGATGGAAGGCTGGAATGACACATATTTTGATGCGTGATCTCAATCCTGGCAGCCCTAGTGCAGGTGCTGAAGTGCGAAAAGCAGTCACAGTTGTTGAGGTTCCACCGATGCTTGTTTTAGCAGTTCGTGGTTACAAAATGACACCTTACGGTAAGCAAACTGCTGGAGAAGCTTGGGCTGATGCAGAAAAGTTGTCTGACAGCCTCCCCGATTTACCTCGTCGAATCCCTGAGAGAAAGGAGCATGATTCCGCAGCACATTTGGAAAAGCTGAAAGAATCCAATTTAGTTGAAGTTCGCGTGATAGTTGCTACACAACCAGATAAGATATCTGCAGTGGGTAGCAAGACACCCGGAATTATGGAAATTGGTTTGACTGGTGGCGATACATCTGCTAAACTGGAATGGGCGGCAGAAAAGTTAGGTGAAGAACTAGGAATTGACGATGTATTCACTCCAGGTTCAGATATTGACGTCATTGGAGTGACTAAAGGATATGGTAACCAAGGTGTGGTTCGTCGATTTGGAGTTAAGTTACTCTCGCACAAGAACTCAAAGCGCCGACGTCAAATTGGTAACATGGGTGATTTTGGTACAGGATACGTTCGAAAGACAATCCGACAAGCCGGACAGACAGGATATCACCAGCGCACAGAATATAACAAGCGAATTTTGAGAATCTCAAATGAGGATGATGACCAAATAACACCTGCAGGAGGATTTCTCCATTATGGTGAATTAAACAATCAATATCTTATGATCCAAGGTAGTTTACCAGGTCCAGCCAAGCGTCTAATTAGATTCCGTGATGCTGCAAGACCTCGCAGTGAACAACCATCGGTTGACATAACATACGTAAGTACGGCATCTAAGCAAGGAGTGTGATTAAATGAAGGTAAAAACATATGATCTCACAAATACAGTCGAGGTTGAGGAACTTGAGGCTGGTACCATTGTCGATTACAGTATCGAAGCAGAAGATGGTAAATCAGTCAAGCTGCCAGGTGCATTTGAGTCTTCTTTCCGACCTGATTTAATCCGACGAGCGGTTCATTCTTCCAGAGCAAATCGCCGCCAACCATATGGGCACAGAGAACATGATGGAAAGCGCGCTCCTCAACCCGGTATGAAACATTCAGTTGAATGGTGGGGCAAGGGACGCGGTGTCAGCCGAATTATGCGTAAATCCGGTGCCCGAACTGGTGCACAAAACCCTCACACACGTGGCGGGCGTCGAGCACATGGACCGATGGTCGCTAAAGATTGGACTCAGAAACTCAATACAAAGGAAGCGAATGCAGCACGCGATTCAGCAATTGCAGCTACAGCAGACGCCAATCGAGTTTCCTCACGAGGTCACCGGTTTGATGAAAATGTCAGATTCCCAATTGTTTTGGGCACATATGTCGAAGATGGTGAAAGTATGGAAATAGAATCCTTATCTACAGATAAAGCGACGAAGAAATTCGTTGCAATGATGGAAAGCATTGGTGTTGGCGATGATTTGCTTAGAGCAAGAGATGGCAGTAATATCCGTGCAGGTAAAGGCAAGATGCGCGGTCGTCGCCGTCGAACCCCCAAGAGTGTTCTTCTGGTCGTCGCTCAGCGTGATGGCTTAGCCAAGGCTGCACGGAATGTCCCCGGAGTGGATGTTGCAATAGCTAAGGATCTTTGCGCCGAAGATTTGGCGCCTGGCGGTGATGCAGGTCGTCTCACCGTATGGACGAAGTCGGCCATTGAGGCACTGGAGTGATACAAATGGATCCATACAAGGTTATACTGATGCCGTGGATTACGGAAAAATCCCTTGAAGCACGTCGTGTTGCAAATGAAGACTACGGATATTTCCAGAATAACAACCGATTAGAATTTATTGTTCGACGTGAATCGACAAAGGCAGATATCAAAGCAGCAGTTGAAGATTTGTTAGAAGTAAGAGTCGCTAAAGTTAACACTCGAATTACGAAAGAAGGGAAGCATGCAAGTGTTAAACTTGCAGAAGGCTTTGATGCAGAGGAAACGGCTCTCAAATTAGGAGCATTCTGATGGAGGTGTGATGTATGGGTAAGCGAATTCGTGCACAACGTCGTGGTTCTTCTCCGAAGAATCGCGTTAACTCTCACCGATTCCCTGGTGCAAACCGTCTTCCTCGGGTAGATGACGATGTAGCAGAGGTAACTGATATGATTCATAGTCCAGTACATACTGGCCCATTGGCAGCAATAAAATTCGATGACGGAACAACAGGACATGTTGCAGCTACAGAAGGAATGGCTGTAGGACAAAAGATTGCATTTGGAAATAATGTTAGCCTACGCCCCGGGAATGTGACAATATTGTCTCAAATCCCTGAAGGAACCCCCATTAGCAATGTCGAGGCCCGACCTGGAGATGGCGGTAAATTTGCCCGTTCCGGTGGAAATAACGCCATGCTTGAAACCCGGATGGGCGACATAGTTCGAGTTCGTCTCCCAAGCGGTAGTCTGAAAGATCTTCCATCACATTGCCGTGCTACTATCGGTGTCCTTGCAGGCCATGGCCGAACAGAAAAACCGTTGATGAAGGCAGGTGCAGCCCACTATCGTGCTAAGGCACGTGGTAAACTCTACCCCTCTGTTAGTGGTGTGGCAATGAATCCAGTTGACCACCCTCACGGTGGTGGAAATCACCAAGCCGTCCACGGTCCAAACAGCGTGAGTCGCAATGCTCCACCTGGACAAAAGGTAGGACATATCGCCCCGAGCCGTACTGGACGTGGTCGAGGAAAGAGGAAGGAGTGATTCTGAATGGCACGACGTAAGAAGAAAGTAATACGCACACCAAAGGCGGCTCGTCGAGCAGCTCGTAAGCGCCGTTCAGGTGTAGCAGAACGCCGGAAGAAGGAATTTACCTATCGCGGTTACTCTGTAGCAGAATTGAAAGACCTCCCGGTATTTGCACCAGATGAAGACCCGGATGCACTTAGTGTTGAGAGCATCATGCCCTCTCGGGCTCGAAGAAGTATGTCTCGAGGGTACGAAAGAGGAATTACTAACGGTGGTTCTAATTCTGATGAGGAACACTTCATCAATCGCATGCGCGAGGATCCTGATAAAAAGGTGAGAACACACTGCCGTTCATTGTATATTCTTCCAGAAATGGTTGGACGAACGATTGGTATTCATGATGGACGCCAATTCAAAATGGTTGATATTCTCCCCGAAATGATTGGTCATGCGCTTGGAGAATATGCTCCAACACGTCGCAGTGTGACGCACACAGGACCTGGTGTCGGTGCTACCAGATCGAGTAAGCACGTAGCATTGAAGTGAGGTGATAAGATGAGTAGAGATCGTTCTAAACCACAATCTGGATACACCCAGTTATTACAAGGCAGTCGTTTGGCTTCCGCCCGTGCAGTAAATGCTGATGTTCATCACAAACATTGCTATCAAATCGCCCGCGCGATAAAGGGAATGTATGCTGGTGATGCAGTTGAATATCTTGAGAAGGTCATCAAACAAGAGGTGGCAATTCCATACACTCGCCGTTCCCGAAGTGGGAAGGGTGGTAACACGATGGCTGGACACAGAAAAGGAAAGATGGGTCCTGGGCGTTATCCAAGAAATGCATCTCGTGAATTCATCAAACTTATTGAGAGTGCAATGGACAATGCTCGGCAACATCATGAAGACATCGATGCTGAAGATATGACCATCACTCACTGTGCAGCACATAGAGGGCAAGTCAGCAAAGGATTCCGCCCTCGCGCGCGCGGACGAGCAACACCGAATAATCACTACCAGGTCAATCTTGAAATATTCATTGAAGATCTAGATGCAGATGATTCTGAAGACGAAGGGGACGATTACTGAGGCGATATTATGGGAAATCAACAAAATACAATCCGTAAGTTCATCGATCGAAATGTCGAACGTCAACTTGTTCGTGAATACCTGTTGAAGAATACAACTCGAGCAGGCTTTGGTGGGCTAGATTTCCAACGAACTCCTGAGGGGACCAAGGTTACCCTTCATGCAGAGCGAGTAGGAATGGTCATTGGTCGAAAAGGAAAAATCATCAATGGATTACAACGTCATCTTCAGAACGATTTCAATCTCGACAACCCTCGTCTTGAGGTTGCAGAAATAGAAAACCCTGCTCTAAATGCTCAAGTGATGGCTAGCAAACTTGCTAGTGCACTTGAACGTGGCTGGTATTTCCGCCGAGCAGGGCACAGTACTCTTCTAAACATCATGGATGCAGGTGCTAAAGGCTGCCTCGTAACAACAGGTGGGAAGTTGACTGGAAGCCGCAATCGAACTCAAAAATTCCAAGCAGGCCACATCAAGTTTTGTGGTGACACCGCTCTCCAATTCATGGATATTGGTTTTGCTGTTGCGACTAAGAAATTAGGTACTATTGGTTGCACTGTTGCAATTATGCGACCAGGCAGTAAATTACCTCATGAAATCCGTATCAAAGACCGACATGAAGTCGGACTTTCTCCTCTTGCTGAAGTGGCAATAGTCACTGAGAAGAGTGATCCTCTCCCTGAAGAGGTTGTTGAAGAAGCGGCAACTGAAGAGGTTGTTGAAGAAACAGAGGAGGCGAGTGAATGAGCCACCTGAAATCTAGAGACATCGACAATATGTCACAAGAAGCTCGAGAAAACCGTCTTATTGAGTTGCGTGAAGAATTGTTACAATTACGAGCTCAACAAGCCCTTGGTGGTTCAGCATCCAATCAAGGTGCATACAAAGCCACACGCCGTTCTATCGCACGGCTGCTGACTAAAATGAATGGAAATAAGGAGTGAAAAATGAATGGCGGCGATATGCAATCTTTGTGGTTTACCCGATGAACTTTGTATATGTCAAGAAATCGCTAAGGAACAACAGAAAGCCGTAATCAGCACAGTAAGAAGGAGGTATGGTAAGATGGTGACAATGATTGAAGGTATTGATGATACTGCAATTGATATCAACCAATTGGCCAAGATTCTCAAGGCTTCTTGTGCAAGTGGTGGGACTGTCAAAGGACGAACCATCGAACTTCAAGGTGAACACAAGAAACGCGCGGCTATGATTTTACAAAAGAATGGATACGAAGTGGAGGTGCGCTGAATGACAGATAGTATTCACATGCCATTCCTTGCCCGTACACTGCACGTATGTGATTCAACAGATCGAACTTTATTGGGTCTTTCAGGAACTGTGGTTAACGAAAGCCGTCACATGATTGCCCTTGACGTGGGGGGCCAGACAAAGAATCTGGCAAAGAACGTTATCAAATTCACCCTCGATGATGAGGATGATCAAATTGAGGGCGCTATGGTGTGTCAGCGCCCCGAAGACCGAATCCACCGAAATTATAGGAGGAACTGAAATGCGTGACATTGGAGTAGATATAAGTGAGCCTAAAGGCGAATGGGATGGTGATGAAAACTGTCCATTCTACGGAAGTTTGAGACTAAGAGGACAAATTATCGAAGGCACAATTGCACGTGTAGGTATGACCAAGTCAATTGTTGTAGAACGTGAGCACATACGGTACATGAAAAAGTTCGAACGTTATGAAAAACGCACACGCAGATATGCTGCTCATCTCCCAACATGCATTGGTGAAGTCAATGTTGGAGACTACGTGCGAATTATGGAATGTCGACCAATTTCCAAGACTGTAAATTTCTGCGTTATTGAAACGGAGGCGAGTGAATGAAGGGAATTTCCTCAAGAGTTACTCGTGGTTTGCCCACCCAGGCTCGAATGAATTGTGTTGACAATACTGGAGCGAAAGTGGTTCAATTAATTTCAGTTCTAAACACAGGTGGTGTAGCACGTCGATATCCAGCAGGTGGTGTTGGTGATTTAATCAGGGTGACTGTGAAGAAAGGAACACCTGAAACCCGCCGACAAATTTTCCACGCTGTAATTGTACGTCAAAGGCGTCCATTCCGTCGACCTGATGGAACTTGGGTGCAGTTTGAGGACAATGCATGTGTTATTGTAAACGAGCGCGGTGAAGTTCGCGGTTCGGATATCAAAGGGCCAGTCAGCCGTGAAGCAGCTGAACGTTGGCCTAGAATTGCTGCAACAGCAAAGCAAATTGTATGAGGTGAAAAATATGGTCAGTAAATCCCCTAATAAGCAGAGAAAGTCTGCAGCAAAAGCTCCTCTTCATCAAAGAAGAAAGCGTATACGTGCACGTTGTTTAGATCCGAATTATGCAAGTGTTCGATCAGTTACGATTCGTGTTGGCGATGAAGTTGAAGTCCGTCGTGGCGACTTCGGGCATCCAAATTCACTGAAAGGCGAGAAAGGTAAGCGACATGGAGAGGCCCGCGGTAAGTCTGGAGCTCGTGCAAGAGTTGCTGGTGTAGATACCACAAGTGGGCGTATTTATGTCGAAGGAATTACACACTCAAAGGCTGATGGAAAGGAGGAAGGAATCCCAATCCATCCTTCAAATGTAGCAGTAGTGAAAATTGATGATAGCGACCCTATACGATTGAAGGATCTTCAATCAAGAAACGGAGGCGATGAATAATGAGTTCTAGTCATATGAAGAGATTGGCAATGCCACGTAGTTGGCCTTTGACGAGAAAAACAAATGTTTGGATTTCACGTCCAAGACCTAGTGGACACCCGATTGAAAATTGCATGGCGATAGGCGTGATTCTCCGAGACATTCTTGGTGTCGCAAAAAGCATGCGTGAGGCAAAGCGTGCTCTAGCAACCCGACTCATAAAGGTCGATGGAGCAGTCGTTTCTGACTTGCGTCGTGGAGTGGGTATCATGGATGTTCTAACTGTCGGAGATATTCACTATCGGTGTATCCTTGACAAAAATGGAAAGTTGCGATATAATGTAATTCCTTCCAAAGAATCAGGAGTTAAAATTTGTAGAGTTGATGGTAAGACCACAGTCAAGGGCGGTGTCACACAACTCAATCTGCATGATGGCAGAAACATATTGGTTGATGATGCAAACAAGTACAATACCCGAGATTCATTACTACTTGATGTCAATTCACAGAAGATTAAATCACACTTCAAGTTTGAAGGTGGTGCAAATTGTTACCTCATTGGTGGAAGCCACATTGGGAGTTGCGCCGCTATGAAGGAATACATTGTGAAGCGTTCAAGCAAGGATAATGAAGTTATTTTCGAAGATTTTGGAACAATTGAAGATCATGTGTTTATCATTGGAGACTCAAACCTTCCACTGGACGAGGTGAGCGAATGAGTGAAACTGTAAATCCAATGCAATTGCCAAGAATTACCAAGGTGACGGTGAACATTGGGGTTGGAGAGGGAGGCAATCGCCTACTTCTTGCCGAGCGAGTTCTGAAGTTAGTTACAAATCAAGAACCAGTGAGAACACTATCAAAGAAAACAAATCGTGATTTAGGGACACGTGAAGGCGCTCCCATTGGTTGCAAAGTGACTCTAAGAAATCAAGATCATATCAAACAATTCTTGAAGGATGCGTTTTGGTGCCGTGAAAATACAATCCCTGGTTGGAATTTCGATGTGCAAGGAAACCTTTCTTTTGGAATACGAGATTATACTGACTTCCCAGAGATGAAGTACGATCCAGAGATTGGAATTTTTGGCATGGACATCAATGTCGTGCTAGAACGACCAGGGCACAGAGTAAGTCGCCGGCGTCGTCGAGCACATCGTGTTGGTATGTCGCATAGAGTATCTCGCACTGAGAGTTTGGAATGGTTCCGAGGTCAATTTGGCCTTACTGTGGTGGAGGAGTGATAGTATGGCACGAGATCATGGAGAGCAAATTGGTAGAACGATTGGATGCCGCCGTTGCGGACGTAAGCGTGGAATGATTCGTCGTCACGGATTGCGTCTTTGCCGTCAGTGTTTCCGGGATGTAGCCCCCGAAATTGGCTTCAAAAAGTTTAGTTGAGGTGGTGATGAGATGCAATTCGATCCGTTAAGTGACGCATTCGTGCGTATATTCAATGCAGAACAAGCTGGTAAATATGAAGTCAATTTATCGCCTGCTAGTAAATTACTCGATAACATGCTACGTATTATGCAAATGTCTGGATATGTTGGTGAATACGAACGAATTTCCAATGGTCGAGGCGATTCATTCCGCGTTGAATTGGTTGGTGCAATCAATCGTTGTGGTGTGATTAAGCCAAGGCACAGTGTGAAGCGTGCTGAATTCGATAAGTGGGAATCACGATATCTTCCAGCAAGAGATTTTGGTTTGTTAATTCTAACGACAAATCAAGGCCTCATGCATCACTATGAGGCGAAAGAATCGAAGATTGGTGGCCGTTTACTGGCTTATATTTACTGAGGTGGTTTAGATGGGAAGAGTAGATCATATTAAACACGTAATTGAACTTGAAGAAGGCGTTTCAGCGAATATTGCTGATGATGTTGTTACACTATCCAGTGATGGTAAATCAATTTCCAGAGAATTCATTCATCGAACTGTTACTGTGATAATGGAAGATGGGAACCCTGTTGTATACTGCGACGTACCTCGCCGAAAAGAAAAGGCAATATGTGGGACCTGGGCAGCACATTTGCGCAATATGAACAAAGGAATATCTTCAGGGTTCGAATATCGCCTTAAGGCCGTTTATTCACATTTCCCCATGACCCTAAAGGTCGAAGGATCAGTTCTTACAATCACTAACTTGTTCGGAGAGCGGGTTCCCCGTCGAGCTGAATTACCATGGACTCCCGCTGAAGTCAATGTCAAGGTTGAGAATAAGACAGACGTAGTAGTCAGTGGAGCAGATAGAGAAAAAGTTGGCCAAACCAGTGCAAATATTGAACGCGCATGCCGTATTCGACGCCGAGACCGAAGAGTGTTCCAAGATGGTGTATACATCGTCTCCAAGGGGGAGTGATTAGATGAGTGAGTATTCAGGTATGACAGTCGCTGAGTTGAAAGAAATTCTCAAGGAGAAGGGATTACCATTGTCTGGTAAGAAGGCAGATCTAATTTCTCGCCTCGAAGAAGCTGCAGACGAATCTGATGATATTGAAGACGAAGTTGTGGAAGAACTCGATGAAGACGATGATTTCGATGATTTCGATGATGAAGATGAAGATTGGGATGATGAGGAATACGTACATACTGCTAAACAAAAGCCAGAATTAGATGATGAAACAAAGGCTGCTTTGGATGCGCGCAAGGCGCAGAATAAGGTGCAACCTAAATTCCGTCGGCAAGAATGGTACCGTTACAAGCGTCTATCTCGAACTGGTTGGAAGAGACCTCGTGGAGATGACTCCAGCCAGCGTAAAAATCGAAAGTATCGAAGCCCGTTAGTTAGAGTAGGTTATGGTAAGATTGCTGCGGTTAGGAATTTACATCCATCAGGATTCAAAGAAGTACTTGTTCATCGACCAGAAGATTTGGACGACATCGATCCTGCTGTAGAAGCGGCGCGAATTGGTGGAACTGTTGGAGGAAGAAAGCGCGTTCATATCCATGAACGAGCAGATGAATTGGGCATCCGTGTCTTGAATCGAAGGAGGGGTCTCTGATGCAAATTACGAATCAAAAGAAAATGGCAGCACAAATTCTGAAGTGCGGTGTAAACCGTGTTTGGGTCGATCCACGTTATGTTGATCAAATTAGCAGTGCAGTTCAGAAGAGTGACATCCGTGAATTAATTGAAGATGGGATGATTAAGGCACGTGCAGTTACAGGCACTAGCCGTGTTCGTGCTAGAAAATTGGCTGAACAAAGGGCCAAAGGACGTCGTCGGGGCCACGGTTCACGTAAGGGAACAGCTCGTGCACGATTGCCAAAGAAGGAACGATGGATGCGTACAATCCGTAGCCAACGTCGTACGCTCAAAGGCATGCGAGATGAAGGTACAATCGATGCAAGTCGCTATCGCTATTACTACCGAAAGGCAAAGGGTGGATCTTACCGCTCAATTGCCCACATGAAATCGAATATGCAGGTAGATGGCGTTGAACTTGGAGGTGATGAATGATGGCTCATGGTAGACGTCAACGTCGTCGTTACAAGCGTCGAAGTATCGGTGTTACAGATTACCATCGTCGCCTCAAGTTGCTTCGTAATGGAGCTCCTCGTGCAGTTGTCCGTGTCACAAACACCCAGGTCATTTGCCAATTGGTGTCATATTCAGCAGATGGTGACATGGTCGTCACCGCAGCAGATGGAAGGGGATTACTTGGCAAGTATGCTTGGCCTAAGGGCACCTCTACAAAATCCGTCCCTGCCGCTTATTGCACCGGATACGCCCTTGCAAAGCAGGCGCAAAAAGCAGGTCATGATGAAGCAGTTTTGGATATAGGATTGGCAGCTTCCACACCTGGAAATCGTGTATTTGCGGCCCTGAAGGGTATGGTTGACGCCGGTCTTGAAGTCCCTCATAGTGACGATATATTCCCAAGTGAAGAGCGTATTAATGGCGCTCACATTAATGACAAGATTGCTGGCGCGGTCCAGAAAACAAAGAATGCAATCGAGGAGGCGAATTAAGATGAGTGAAGAAAATAATGTACCACCTTCAGAAGATCAAGAAGTTGCACCTGGAATTGCAGCGGCTTGGAAACAGGAAGAAGAATCCTCTGATGCACCACGCCGTCGAGGCCGAGGTGTTGGTCCTGATCCTCAGGAAATGCTCCGAAAATGGAACCCTAAGACTCGTTTGGGGAGAATGATTCAGAGTGGACAAATCATCTCATACGAAGCCGCAATGGCAACAGGATATCCTATTCGTGAAGTCGAAATTATTGATGCATTAATTCCAGGACTAGAAGACGACATCATCAATGTAAACATGATTCAGCGCATGACTGACAGTGGTCGGCGTGTTCGATTCAATGTCATGGCATGTGTTGGAAATGGAGATGGTTATGTTGGCCTTGCAATTTGTAAGGGTAAGGAAGTTGCAGCAACAATTCGAAAAGCCATTCATATGGCTAAATTGAATGTGATCCAAGTCCAACGTGGAAATGGTTCTTGGGAATCTGGCCAAGGGCCAGGAACAAGTGTCCCATTCAAGGTTACAGGTCGAGCCGGTTCAACCCGTATCACATTACTACCTGCTCCAACAGGAAAGGGTCTGGTGATTGGAGATACAGGTCGTCAAGTTTTGAAATTGGCTGGTGTGACAGACGTTTGGTCTAGTTCAAAGGGTCAAACTCGAACCACCATCAATTTCGCACAAGCGACTTTCAATGCACTCAAGCAATTAAATGCACATCGCGTTAGCAACGACCAAGCGAGTCGTTTGAATATTGTAAAGGGGCGTGTAACTGAATGACTTGGCTAGTAATCCGTGCTCGTAGTGACCGAACTGTAGAACGTTCCATCCGCGAGACATTATCTCACTTGAATTTGACACGTGTGAATCACGCAGTTTTGATTCCACAGAATGAAACATATGCAGGTATGCTTCAGAAAGTGAAGGATTTTGTTACATGGGGTGAAGTATCTTCAGATGCAATTGCAAGTATGATTCGAGACCGTGGTCGTTTAGTTGGCAATCATCCAGTAACAGACGGGGATGTCAAAAATTCTACTGCGTACAAGAATATCGATTCTTTCGCCGCCGCTATCGCTAGTGGCGAAGCGACAACAAAGGATATGGAGACGCTGAAACGCGTTTTCCGACTGCACCCGCCACGAGGAAACAAAGGCTGGGGCGGAATCAAGCGACATTTCACTGTCGGTGGAGCGCTTGGATTTAGGGGTGAAGCGATTGAAGAACTCGCTGCCCGCATGATGTGAGGTGAAATGTATGGTATCTCGTACGAATAAATTCCGTGGACGCTCACGCTACCATGGACGTGGAAAGAAAGCTGGACGTGGAGCAGGAATGCGTGGAGGACGTGGTAATGCTGGTTTGAACAAGCATCGAACCATGACTCGAATCAAGTATATGCCGAAGCATTATGGTATGTATGGATTCAACCGTGATCCTAGTTTGAGGACTGCTTACAATACTTGCAATGTCAGTGAACTTTCAGGATTGATAGATAAAGGCGACAGCGTCGACTTGGCAGAACATGGAATTGAGAAGCTCTTGGGTTCAGGACAAATTTCCCAAGCCATTCATGTCACAGTCGAACACGCTTCTGCTCGTGCTGTAGAAAAGGTCGAAGCAGCAGGCGGATCAGTCACTTTAGATGACGGTGAAGAAGAGTAATTTAATCAGATTTAATTGGTAAATGGGTGAATTTAGATGAATCGACGACCGAATGTTCTCGGAATTGCGATTATATCTGCCATTTATTGGGGTGCTTTGTTTTACTGGCAATGGGATGCTTTGTTTAGCGGTGACGAAGAAGTTGCCAACAATGCTTTGATTGCGGTGGCAACATCAATTCCGTATGTAGCATTCGTCATTTGGGGAACATCAACAGATCTTCCTGACAATGTTAAGGATATGAAATATATTGGTCGTGGACTAAAACCTGTTGTCTGGGTTTCTGTTATGATCGGCCTTGGAATTTGGGGTTGGATTGATCATGAAATGGTTGGTTTCCTCTTGGTTGGTATTGGACTAATGGGGGTCATGGCAGGTCTTTGTTTGACTTGCTTGCTTTATACAGGCGATGAAAGTAGTCGCCTCTATGCACTAAAGCGCTTAGTCGATGTCTATCCATCTATTACAAAACCAGAAGGGCACGTCAGATTCAACTCAAAGTTGTGGACAACAACCTTCGTTCTAATCATTTATTTCGCCATGACAAATGTCATGATTTGGGGACTTTCAGAAGCTACCATCGATATTTTCAGCAGCTTCAGAGCCATTATGGCTGGCGCCTCAGGTTCAATTATGCACCTTGGAATTGGACCAATTGTTACAGGTTCAATTATCATGCAACTGTTCGCTGGTGCCAAAATTATCAAACTTGATTTGGGTGACAGCGATGATAAACAATTGTACCAAGGTATTCAGAAGATCTTGGTTATGATTATGATTCCGGTTGAATCAATCCCTCAAGTGTACGGGTTCCTTGATGCAAGTCCCGAGTTAGTAGGTCAATTTGGTCAAGGTTGGGCGAATGCAATCATTGTCAGTCAATTGTTTATTGGCTCGTTACTCGTGTTCTTATTGGACGAATTAGTTAGCAAGTGGGGCATTGGTTCGGGTATCTCACTTTTCATTGCTGCAGGTGTCGCACAATCGACATTCGTAGGTACATTATCGCCATTGGCAGTGAGTTCCGGTGCCTATAGCGTGCAAAATCCGCCTGCAGGGACCTTACCCATGATTTTCTACACTTTACGGACAGCGACGTTCTCAGAGATGGTTTCTGCCAATGGTTTCGAATCAATACTACTGGGCGACGCCGTTCACCCCAATGCAGTGGTAGCTCTATTCTCAAGCGTAATTGTATTCCTAGTTGTGGCGTATGCTGAAAGTTCCAAATTGGAATTGCCATTGACGCATGGAAAGGTTCGCGGTCATCGCGGCCAATATCCAATTAGGTTGGTTTATGCAAGTAACATTCCAGTGATTCTAATGGCTGCTTTATTGGCAAACTTGAACATGTTTACTTT
>JASLKH010000030.1 GCA_030747675.1 Candidatus Thalassarchaeaceae archaeon
GATAAGGCAGATAGTACTGCATATGTGTTCAATCTTCTATCAGTCCAATCCCATGGAACGCCCCATTCTGCGGACCCCCAAATTGGTCCGGAAATCACTACACAGAGTCCATACAATAGACTTAGTTCAGCAGCAATTCCAGACAATGTCCAGCCCCATTCCTTTCGCTTCCCCATCCATGCGAGACTACCGACAAAAAGCATTCCAAATGTTAGAAATGAAGTCCACGCCGCCGGAACATGCCAAAAAATAATCCGGTATGCTTCAGGGGCATTCCAAGAATTTGCCGACATAGATGGAGCATATACGAGGCCCAAAACCATGCCAATGCCTGCAATAAGCAAGCCCGCTAGCATCAATTGTATGCCTCGCATGGAGTGACCGCGTTGTCGGGGCATCATCAATTTGACCCTGTACGAGGGTGCACTATTGGTATTGCAACAGCAATAATTATTGGGATTCCTACGGCAAGTCCAAACCCATACCAATCCCAATTATTTACAAGTTCAGCCGCTAAAATAAATGGCCAAATAAGAATCAATGTCAGTAGTGAAACAAATTGTCCAGTGCTTCTTGGTAGGCGATCGGCGAGTACATGCAATGCTTGATTTGCGTGAAATATTGAATACATGATTGCGCCCAAGCAAAAGAGTTCACTTGTTGTTGCAATAGTAGAATAAAATTGTGAAATAATGAATGGACTGAGGATGATAACAAAAGCAGCAAAGAATGCAGGGTCGAAACTGTTACCTTGTGACCGCCACCATTCTCCAGTTCGGTTTTCACTCAGATAACGAAGGGCAGAAGGCGTCGTCATGGCAGAAAGAAACGGTGCGCTTAGCAAAATTATCCCATTTAGCATTAGATCATGGTTACTACTATTTTCTGCTGCAGAAAGAATCAGCATTACTGCAAATAAAGGCAACCCTAAGACCACAAAAGGTGCTTTTGTGCGCCAATGTAGTTTATTCACCCATTGATTGAATGGGTTTGAAGGTTGTTTTGGTTTCAAGGTTGGTAAGATTGAGGAGTCTTGAGTTGTTGTTGAGTTTTCTTCTCCAAAATTTATGATGCGATCAGAGCATGTTTTGAGTCTTGAGTCGTGTGTCGCAATTAGGAAAGAGTGTCCACGTTTTTTTAGTGTTTGGATATCGGAAATCAGTGTAATTACAGAGTCTTCATCTAATCCAATTGATGGTTCATCAAGGAGACAAATTCTTGGTTCTAAATCGGCGTAGGATGGCAGTAGGCCCTGGATGACTGAAATTCTTTGATTCATACCACCTGATAATTGCCCAATTCTGTCAGCACTGCGGTGCCCAAGATTCCACCGCTCTAGCAAATTCCAAGTTCCTGCAACATCTGTTCCAGAAATGGCAGCAGCAATATCGATACGTTCTTGAACAAATTCATCCCCATGAATCCCTCCATTTTGAAGAGATAAACCGAATGGTTTTGAAATATTGAAAGACCCTTTTTTGACAGGCAATAAACCAGCAACTGCTTCGATGAGTGTTGATTTTCCACAGCCATTTGGGCCGGATAGAATTACGCATTCGCCAGAGCACACCTTTAGATCGAAATTTGAGAGCACTTCTGACGTGCCTCGGACAATGGTCAGTCCATTCACTTCGAGTAGGTCCACACCCCCTCCAATCGACCACTTGGCTTGAGTCTGGTGGCGAAGAGGTCAAGCGCTCATCCCTACCGTGAACATACATGGGGTTGATTTGGTCAGCAGTGAGCACGTCTCAGTGGCTATATGCATCCCTATGGCTTACATTAACGATTTTACCTTTGATCCATGCGTGGATTAAGCGTACTCCTATGGCGTTAGGAATTGGGGCCTCACTCATGTTAGCATGGTTGGCGCAGGCTTTCATTGAATGGCGCGTTGGAGGTGATTTAATGATGTTTTTAGGGGCGTTGAATCCAGCTTGGGCACTTGAACTAACTGAACTTCATCGTTTCATCACAGCAGCTTGGCTCCATGGATCAACTCTCCATATTCTGGGGAATCTTCTCGTAATTATTCTTGTTGGAGTACCTCTTGAACAACGCCTAGGGCGTGGACGATTTGTTGCAATTTACCTCATTGGGGTTCTTGGAGGTAATATGGGATGGGCTCTTGCGAATTGGGAAAGTACAAGGTTTTCATTAGGTGCTTCTGGTGCGGCGTTTGGTTTACTCGGATGTTATCTTGCATGTTGGCCTCGAGATGAAATCGAATTCCCTTTGATTTTGATACGAAAGTGGCCTGTAGCATGGGTTGCTTTGTTCAAGTTCGCTCATGAAGTACTTGCCTACGGTCTTTTTTCAGGAACTTCAAATGTCGCCCATCTTGCCCATTTAACTGGTTTTATTGCTTGTTATGTACTCGCAAAACCAATTGCAAAGGGTGGCTTGGTACCTATTGGAACAGTAGATTCTGGACCATCGTCGCAAGGTGGGCAGGATGCGATTCATACGGCCATGAAATCGAAAATGGGAGATATATCTTCAGACCCATGGAATAATTCAGAATATCTTCTCGATAAAGCAGCATCTCGAACTCTTCAAAGGTTGAGGGAAGAAGGTGATGAAATCGAGACACGTCAAGCCTGGTTGGAACAACTAAGTGAACAGGCTATGTGTCCAGAATGTGGGGGCGAAATAGTCATTTCAGCGGCATCAGGAATTTCGGTTTTGAACTGCTCAAAATCTCCCTCACATCTTAATTGGCCATAAATCCCTATCTTAGACCTACGGTCTAGATTCGGTGTGACTTATACGCAATCGTTGCTCAGACCCCCCACGGGGTGCGCATGTTGTCTGCGAATGAATCTCTGCGAACAGGGCCTCTGTTTGTGTTTATTCTCATGATTGCAACCTCGATGGCTCCATTTGCCTTAGGTAATTCTGATGATTTTGAATTTGAAAATCCACCTATATTCGTCGAAGGCCTCCCTCCTTTGATGTGTGAAGACGGAAATGCTTGCTCAACCCCCAATCGGGGAGATGGGCCATGGCTTGCATATTCACCTGATAGGGACCACAACGGAATGGACGATCGCCTTCAGAGAATTTTGTCTGGTGAGTATGAATCTGTTAGTCCAACAGCGATTGAAGGACCAAATGGACGATTGACTGTAGCGATTTATGTCGATTATTCATCCCCTCCAACAGAATCTCAAATATCAGAATTGAAATCAGTTTTGGAGGTGAATGGGTGGATTGAAGACGGAGCTTGGTTTGATGTCCTTCAGTCAATTAATTCAATTGCTATTGATCATGTGCCCCTTGAAGCCTTGCTCGAAATTTGGCGTTTAAGTGGGGTAGTGACAATTGAGCAACAAAACGTTATGATTCCATTCTTGGACCACTCAGTCCCGTCAATGAAAGTGCGAGATTCAGAATTTTATGAAGATACAGCACAGGCATTGGGGTATCGAGGGGATGGAGTCGTTGTCGCAGTACTGGATACCGGTGTAGACAATGAGCATCGCTCACTGAATGACTTTGATGATGTAAATGACGAACCCGATGCCGATGCAAATTCCTATGTCGATCCGAAATGGGTTGCAGGATATGATGCAACTTCAGCTTTATCCAATACGAGTGGTACAGATGATCCCGACGATTCAAATGGACATGGGACTCACGTTGCAGGTACTAGTATTGGCACAGGGAGTAGTGATCGCCAGTATGTCGGTGTGGCTCCTGGCGCATATTTGGTTGATATCAAGGTGCTCACCGATGCAGGAGGAACCAATTCTGCCAATACGGCACGTGGCCTGCAATGGGCAATCAGTAACGTGAATACCGATTGGGGTAACAATGACTCAAGCAATGGCATTGACATTTTATCGATGTCGTATGGGTCTACATCGAATCCTAATTCGGATGACCCTGGAGATAATGGTACATCCGCCGAATCTCAATTAGTCAATCAAGCAACAAATGAGGGTCTTATCTGTGTGATTGCAATGGGCAACGATGGTCAACGAAGAGTCCCATCCCCTGCTAGTGCCGACACATCAATTGCGATTGGTGCGAGTGATGATAGAGACACAGATGAGCGAGATGATGATACAATTGCATCATATTCAAACTGGGGCCCAAGAGAAGATGATGGAGATAATGACGATTCAGATGAATTGAAGCCCGATGTAGTTGCCCCTGGCAGTGGAATAAATGCTCCAATGAATGCTGCAGGGTCTCTTCAGTTACCAGGTTCGCCTAAGCCTTTAGCAGAGAATGATTATCAAGAGCAAAGTGGAACAAGTATGGCAACACCTCACGTTAGTGGATTAATTGCCCTTATGTTGAGTATTGATGATGATTTAGACATTGATGATGTCCGACAATTACTCAGAGAGAATAGCGAAGTTCGTGGAAATCCCTATGATGACGACATTGATCCAGTTTGGAATGAAAAATGGGGCTTCGGGATTGTTGATGCAGAAAGAATCGTTGCAAATCTAACAGGCAATAGCGGTAGTGGCGGCGGTGGCGGTTCTGGAAACAACAGTACAGGAGGGGGTGACCCTCCACCAACCGGTTCAGGAGATTGGGTTGATATCGAAAGCCCAACAGATGGCGATTGGTTAATTGAAGGTGAAACTTACCGTGTTCGTGGCACTGCAGAGTCCGATAATCCTGGTGCTACCATCGAAGAGGTTTTGGTAAAGGCATGGTATTGGTACCAAGAAACAGGAACTCCCAAAGAACGTAGAGATGCATTTGATTGGACCTTGGCTGGAGGGAAGAGCAATTGGTCTCACACATTCTATGCTCAAGATTGGGTTGATGGAGAGGAACTCACAATTGAAGTAAAAGCTAGAGACAGTACCAATGCATGGTCAGGAAATGAAGAAATCGAAGTCATGCTTGGTTCTCAGAGCATTTCAATAGGAAACCCTAGTGGCCAAACAGCAGTAAATGGATTTACAACAATATCTGGAACTTTCTTGACTCCAAACCCCATTTCGATTGAATGGCGAATAGATCGAGAACCTTGGCAAGAAATCTCAGTTTCGTCAAGTCAGGATTATACATCAGTAGATTGGAACGTGAATTGGGATACAAGTGATGTTGATGACGGCTTCCATCGCATAGCAGTGAAAGGAAGAGATCAATCAGGCGTTGTTAGTGATGAATTGAGGCGTACAGTAGAAGTTGATAATTATCCACCAGCCCCAGATTTGTCAGTATTTGGCTCAGTTTCGGTTCAAGAATATGGAATTCCTATCGGTGAAGCATATGTCAATACCTTCCTTGAAGTAAGGGCTGATATTCGAAACAATGGAGATGCTGAAGCAGAGAATATCGAAATCCACTTGAGGGAATTTGATACGAAACGTTCAGAGGCAACAATTCCTAAATTAGAACCTGGAGAAATTGCAGAGGTAGTACTCTATTGGAATCCAATGTCAAGTGGAATTAGAGAGTTGGATGTTGTAATTGATCCAGGCCAGGCATTGAGTGAAACTGATCGCACAGATAATTCCGCATCTGTAAATTTCCCCGTGAACCAACGCCCTGAAGGTGTTGACTTAGCGGTTAGAGCTGGTGCAATCTCCACATCTCCCGCCGTACCCCGGCCCGGAGAGAATTATTCAATTACAATACGAGTTGACAATTTAGGTGCTTACGATTCCCAACCAGTAACAATTCAGTTGAGAAAATTAAATGAAAATGGACTTTACGAAAGTGTGGGCTCAATTACTGCAGCATCGATTATTGGACAAGCGAGTAGTGCCATTACTTTCCAACGTTACAGCAATCATTCAATGGATACAGGTGTTTCATATCGAGTGCAATTAGTTACTTCTACAGATCTCAATCAATCGAATAATTTAGCTGATTTCGTTGTTGTTCAGGATACAGTTTCGCTACATGGCGCAAGATCACCAGCTTTACCTCCTTCACATCAATTACTTACATCAGCAAACATTGACGATGGTTTCCTAATTTTCACTTCAAAGGAGGATTCTATATTTGTCCATTCAATGGGTACAGATCAAACAATTTTCACCTGTCTTGAAATTGAAACTCAATGGGCCGGAGATTTGACAGTAAACAGTCATCTTGGGTTGGTGACAGTTGCTTGGACTCGCACTTATCTTGACAGCAACAATTTCTATCGTAGTACAGTATCCTACACAACAATAGATCGATATTGTGGTATGACTCCAAAGCAAGACTTAATGCCAGGTTTACTAGCTGCTGAAGGGACTTATTGGGGTTTAGGAATAGATCAGGTTGAGGATAGAGTAATAGTTGCCGGTTATCACCGTGATTTGGTGACCAATGGTACTTACCAAGACATGACTTCTATATTCTTGTTAGACACAGAATCTCCACTATCGAGTACAAGCTGGAGCCTCTCTCGTAATGTAATTCTCGATATTGAAATGTATCCTCGAACTACGCCGGCGATTGAAGTTGAAATTGGTCAAGAGCATATTCATTTATTGTATCAAAATATCCGTGATGATTCGACAGGAGAAGATAGACTGGGGCTATTTTATGCACATGGGAAAGTAGGTATTCAAAATTGGGCTTTCGTTGTGGCAGCAGCAGATGATGCAACATTAGGGAAAATGATTATTGTTGAGGGTGACGACGACGAGGAGATTATCGTAACAGCATGGCGTGAAGGTAGTGGTAGTGGCGCTGAATTGGTTACACGCTTATCCCCAACTTCATGGTTAAATGGGTTGGAGAAACATACACCCGCCAGAGGGTTAAGAAACATCGATTTGGTTGAAACTGATCGTGGCATTCAGATTTTATTTGACGCAATCTCTCCAACTGGCCCGAAAATTTACTATGGCCTTCTTGGTGATGGGGAAGGTGGTTCAGGAATGTGGCTATCCGATACAATTGGAAATGGTGTTTTGATTTGTGCATCCCGTTCTGAAACGTTAGACGCTCCGGAATTGCATTTCTTTTACGCTTCTAGTAGTGGGATTTGGGTCAGAAGTTTAGTTGAAGATTCCCCAAATGATGCTCCAGAAAGGAGTCTTTTGGATGAAATTCGAATTACATTAGGGCTTGATGATAAGCAATTTCAAGCATTAATGCAATCAATAGGCATTGCTTGTGGGATGTTAACTTTGTTCCTATTGGTCACAGTAGTTGGTCGTCGGAGAAAGAGTAGCGAGATTATTCAAGTAAAACCAGAGTTTGTAAATGAGAATTGGGTTGAGTTGGATGACGAAGATTTGGACAATGATGAAGAAATTGAATTACAACCTAATGTGAGTGTTGATGAAGATACTGATTCGCCTAGCGTTAGTATTGAACCTGTGATAGTTGCTGAGGTCGAATCAGATGAAGTTATTGATGATCGAGATGATGAAGATTCCAATAATTCCAATCGCTCTGAGAGGGCTAAAAGGAGAGAGCGCCGAGCAGTAGAGGCTGAAATGAAAAAGGTCGCTGAAGATATGCAACGTGCAATTGAAGAGGCGGGACTTCCACCTTTGCCAGCACCTGGTGAGTTACCACCTTTGCCAGCACCTGGTGAGTTACCACCTTTGCCAGCACTTGATGAGTTGCCACCTTTGCCAGCACCTGGTGAGTTACCACCTTTACCAGCACTTGGTGATTTACCACCTTTACCAGCACCTGAACTTCCAGTCACTTGTTCTTCTTGCGAGTCTTCATTTAAGGCTAAGGCAAACAAAGCACGTAGGGTAAAGTGCCCATTCTGTGAAGAAACAGTACGATTATGATGTGATATTTATGTGTGGTATAATCGGATACATAGGGCATAAACCAGCAACTCCCTTTTTGGTCGAGGGTTTGACTAGGTTGGAATATCGTGGCTACGATTCAAGCGGTATTGCGGTTCGAAATGGTGATTTGGAAATTCACAAGTGTGCAGGAAAGATTACAGATTTAGTCAGTATTCTTCCAAAAAAGATTGAGGGCACGTCAGGTATTGCACACACGCGTTGGGCCACACATGGCCCACCAAGTGATGTTAATGCCCATCCTCATTGTTCGGTGGATGGAAAGATTGCACTAGTGCACAATGGTATCATCGAAAACGCAAGAGTACTTCGTAACAGATTGGAGAAAGAAGGTGTGAAGTTACAGTCAGATACTGATTCTGAAGCATTGGTACATCTTATTCACCGAGAAATTTCGAATGGTTCCAAACCCCTCACAGCCGTTCGAAGAACATTAAAACGTGCTAGAGGCACATGGGGTCTCTGTGTTATTTTTGAAGACCATGACACCATTATTTGTGCACGCAATGGTTCCCCATTGGTAATCGGTGTGGGGGATGGTGAAAATTGGATTGCAAGTGACACTCTTCCACTTCAAGCACGCACACAACAAGTAATTCGATTGGAAGATGGTGTACTGGCTGAGGTGACATCAGAGGGTGTCAAGACTAGCCGCTTTGATGGGAGATATTCAGATTCTAATGTTACTACTCTCGATGAGGATTGGGGAGAAGCCGAATTGGGCGATTACCCTCATTTCATGTTGAAAGAAATTTATGATCAACCTGAAGCCTTACGCCAGTGCCTCACTGGCCGGCTAGATCTGAAGGATGGAAATGCGAGGTTGGGTGGTTTGGGATTAACACCAAAACAATTGCAGAAAATCCCTCATGTTCGATTATTGGGGTGTGGCACTGCATTATTGGCATCTCAAGTGGGGCGCTTAGTCATTGAACAATTAGCAAGAGTTCCAGCCTTGGCACATGTTAGTAGTGAATTTCGTCACAATGATCCTGTTATTGAAAATAATGCTCTCCACTTTGCTGTAAGTCAATCTGGCGAAACTGCTGACACACTTGCTGCAATCAAAGAGATTCAACTCAAAGGAGGCGAAGTTCGCGGCGTAATCAATGTTGTAGGCTCAACAATTGCTAGGCAGTGTGGCAAGGGTTGTTACATTCATTCTGGGCCAGAGCAGGCCGTTGCCTCAACTAAAGCATTCACAAACATGGTTGCAGCTTTGACTTTATTCGCTATTCAAATTGGTCGAGCACGTTCACTTTCTAGAACAAGAGGGAAACAATTGGTTAAGGCGTTGAAAAAATTGCCTCAACTTGTTGAATCATATCTTGATAACCCAGGTTCAATAATGGATGCAGTAGATGCTTTGAAAGACGCGAAGAGTGTGCTATTCCTTGGTCGAGGAATATCTGCCCCAGTAGCCAGAGAGGGTGCATTGAAATTAATGGAAATTGCTTACATTCCGTGCCTTGCTTACCCTGCTGGTGAAATGAAGCATGGCCCTATCGCTTTACTCGAAGAAGGAAGTCCGGTAGTAGTGGTGGCCCCCAATGATTCACTAAAGGATAAGACGATATCGAGTATTCATGAATGTCGTGCACGTGGAGCTAAAATTATTCTAATTCATGAAGAAGGGGATTCGATTGCAGAAGAGGCCGACATCGCGATTTCTGTACCCTCTACAGACCCTATTTTATCTCCAATTTTGACAGTATTACCTTTACAGTTAATCGCATATCACACTGCCCTCATTCTTGACCGAGATGTGGATCGGCCTAGAAACCTAGCAAAATCGGTTACCGTAGAGTAATCATTCAGTGCGTCGATTTAGCGCTGCAATACCTAGTAAACAGAGAGTTCCAAGCAAAGTGAATCCTGGTAAAATCGCAGGGCTTTCATCAGTGTAACCTTCTCCCCATTCATGATACAATTTCACCTTTGGATTATTCCATGAATCACCATCTTCAGCATTTGTGTAAATCACGAATGTATCACCAGCATCAAGTAAATTATTTTGGTTTTTATCAGAATATGTAAATGCCCAATCATTTCCAGCAGCACCAGCGCTTGAACCCGATTGCATTTGAGATAAATCGAATGAAACTCGTAATTTGAATTCTTCTTCGTCTGTCTCGTCGTTATAGGATTGCCACCCTAGGTCAAGTCTAAATTCATCAAGATTATTCTGGAACTTCATATCATCTTCTACCACGTAGGCATACGGTTCAAGACCATCTGAGGAAGTACTCAGACCATATTGATCTTGTAAAAATCCAACGACTGATATATTTTCACCAATATCCGTGGCATTTGAACGTTTGAACCAAAATTCTTCACCCGCGTAGTGGTCCTCATAGTACCACATTTCTAACCGGTCATCCAGAACAAAGTTTAGATAATTTTCATCCATTCTTACGTCTGACAAATTAGTAGTAGTTTCGCATGAATCTCTTGCTTCAATATAGATTGCATATGTAAACGACCCAAGTTCAGCGCACATCAGATAACTTTCATTTTCCATATCGGGTTGTAAACCTTCGTCAGCGCCATTAGGGCAATCGTCGACCCCATCATTAATTTGCTCGATTTCGACACTCATCCCATTTACTTCGCAGTAAAACGACTGAATATATTCCGATACGTGAAGCGAGGTTGAGATTAGTGTGTCACCTTCAATTCGCATAGTGTGATATTCTTCATACCATGCATCCCAACCACCACTATGTTTGTCGGTACTGAATCCATGATTCCAGAAATAGTCTGAATTATCATCATCATTAAACGAGTGAATCTGGTTTTCATTATGAAAGACCTCCTCACACCATTCTGGGAATTCCTCTTCATTCTCTAACTCTAAGTTTATTGCTTGATTAATTTCATCCTCTGTAATATTTTGATCTGCAGGCACATCATATGACCACTCACAATCCCATCCAAATTCAGTTGCATCATAATCCCGCTCAATTAAGAATGGAGAAGCAGCAGGAGGATACGAATCCGAAACTTCAACGTTAAGTTCTGTGCCGTCCAAGAAACTGACTGTTATGATGTTGTTCTCAAATTCTGCACCTAATGCTTCAGTATCTTTTGCCACGAGAGTAAAACTGGCTAAATTCATGTTCTCATCAAAGTTTAGGTGAAGTGTTCCATCCTCTTCCTCTCCGACTAAAGATTGGTATCCGTTTGCCACTTCAAGTGTCCAGTCCATTTCATTGAATTCTTGTTGGTTGATAATTCCAGTATCTTCAGCTAAAGCCGCTTCAATAGTTGCATCGATTTCTGATTGAGAGACACCTTCATCTGATCCGTCATAACAATCATTCGCACCATCATTGACCCAAGAAAGTGGAATTGTGGCATTATTTTGACATGTAAAATCAATATCACTTGGACCAAGGTCATCATCCATTTGTTGAACAACCGCGTTGAATAATTCTTCAACATTCGGTTGATCATCCTTCACCAGATACCATTCCTTTTCTGCATTGACGTTGATGATGTCGCCCTTCTGCCTCACTTCATAGTAAACCATTTCCATACCATTCATTGTCATATGATACGTGAAGCGCATTGCTTCGTTTTCAGCATCGAAAATTTCTATTGATGTAATCTCTGTTCCAATGTCATCATCTTCGATATTAGTATCTGTTGTGGTTACTGTAAGCATTCCATATGCTTCACCACTGGTTCGACTTTGTTCAAGATTGGCGAGTTGTGTCAAAGCAGCCGCTTCAAGTACTTCTTGGGTTGCAGGCAATACACAAGTCCCATCATCATCATCTGCGCTGGATTCGTAGTTTACGGCACCTGAATCGGTGCAACCAGAAATAGGGTCATCCCCACCCAAACATCCAGTCAATGTTGTTGTTACTAGCAAGCATGCAATCAAAGCATGAACCATCTTCATGTGGTAACCGAAAAGGCGGTAGGCAATAAACACACACCTTGGTGACACCAATTGAGTCAATGGACAGTAAATCGACTGACAGCAGAATCCCATCGGAATGGATGGTACCCCAGTGTGTGTGACGTATGCCGCATTTTGACAATCGCAATTTTTCGATTGATTTGATCTCCAGAGCGCTCCATTGTAAGGTGGACAACACCATCGGACAGATAATCCTCAATTCCAAATTCACCGAACTGATTTTTCATTTCACCCATCATTTCACAAATGATGAATGTCGTAAGCCCGAGCCGTCGACATGCTTCAAAGAATCGGAATGTTTCATCACGTGGGTTTTCCATTTGTGTTAGAGTAAAGAAGGCTCCAAGTGAGTCGAAAACAAGTACTTCAAATCCGATACTTTCACGATAATTAGTGAGTTGTTTGATTAATTGGCCCATCCAATCTACTTGATGTACTGTTCCTGCATCATGAAGTTGTACGCGCAAATCTGCTAAATCGATAATTGCAATATTTGAACGAACACGAGGATCTTCAACATTCATTCCCATGTTGGCCATGTGGCCGGCCAGAGATTCCTTGGATTGTTCTAATGTGACGTAAATACCAGAAGTTCTTCCTTCAAGAACAGCATTGTACAGCATCGCGAACCCCAGACTCGATTTCATCGAACCTGATGCCCCAGCCAGTAGGCAGAGGTGGCCTTGAGGGATACCTCCTTGCATTTGTTCATCTAATCCTGATACATAGGTTGGAATTCGTACAGACCCGTTACTCATCGTCTCACCACTCCGTCGATTCGGCACAGGAAAATAAACGCGACCCCTGTGGGGTCCCCATGGAACGCGTGCATTTAGCATCAGGTTCGAGGCGACGAGCAGAGATGCTTACCGGCTACCTGCGCCGCAATGTAGAGTTCACATTCTCTCGATTACGTGCTAAAGAAAGGCCACATGGCCACAATCTTCCTGTTGAAGAGCAAGTTCTGAATACACTTGAAGGGAAAATTGAGGCGGCTCAGAGAGAAATTGAACATCCTTACATCATAGTTGCAGATACTTTGGTGGAAGACCCAGAAAACCCGATGAATGCTTTGGGGCAACCTTCTGAAATCCATGCAGCAGTGAAGATGTTGCTGAAATTATCAGGGCGACGACATAGGGTTTGGACTGGAACTGCGATTATTTGTGGCGATGTTGTTCGTTCGTGGGTTGAATCTTCAATTGTCGAAGTCGATGATTTATCTGATGAGGTATTGGAATCTCTTGTTTTGTCAGGTTCTTGGCGTGGGAAGGCGGGTGGATATGACTTAGCTGAAAGTATGGGTCAACATGCAGCAGTTGTAGATGGTGCAGAGTGTTGCGTTCTTGGTTTAGCTCATTCAGCCTTAGCAGCAATAGCAAAAGATTGAATCACGTCATTGCACCCAATAGCACAATGGGTGCTATAAAAATCGAGGATTTGATTCGTGGGTATGGCAAATTGGAGGTTCTTAAAGGCCTCAATATGAATGTAGATTCAGGTTCAATTTATGGTTTATTAGGGCCAAGTGGTTGTGGGAAAACCACACTATTGAAAGTCATCCTTGGATTTCTTGAACCAAAGTCGGGAAATGTGAATGTAATTGCCGAAGTACCCGGTTCAGGAGTGGGATACTCTCCTCAAGAAATCGCGCTTTATCCTGACTTGAGTATATCTGAAACTCTGACATTCCATGGTCGATTGCATAGTATGACAGTAGAAGCCATCGCAGAACGTCAAAGTTGGTTAATTGATTTTCTAGATTTACCAGAAGCAAGTCGACCGGTTGGGAAATTATCTGGTGGTCAGAAACGCAGAGTCAGTCTTGCAATTGCGTTATTGCATGAGCCCGAATTATTGCTCTTGGATGAACCAACAGTTGGAGTGGATCCAGAACTGAGAGCAAGAATATGGGACCATTTGTCTACAATTGCATCTGAAGGAACATCGATAGTCATTACAACACATTACATCGATGAAGCCGCTCGTGCCAATCGTGTTGGCTTAATGCGCAACGGTATTTTGTTGGCAGAAGATAGCCCTCAATCTGTCATGAATTCTCAGAACGCAGAATCCCTTGAAGAAGCATTTTTAGCATTATGTCAGAGGGGGGTGAAAGTTTGAATTTTCACCGAATATACGCTATTGCGGCTAGAAAATTCGCTAGTTTACGTAGAGATAAACGAATGTTTGGATTCATTGTAATCATGCCTGCCCTCCAAATTTTACTCTTCGGTTGGGCAATTGGTGGTGCTCCGACAGGCCTTGATGTAATCGTAGTCGATGAAGGCGATAATGAAGCCAGGAGTGCTATATTTATTGGTCATCTTCAAGGTAGTGAATCGTTGGTAGTATCCCATACAGAATCTCTTGAATCTGCTTATGCATCCGTTGAAGATGGCGATGCTTGGGCTGTTATCCACTTGATGCCTGATGGTTCTGTGGAATTGGGGATTGACAATTCGAACCAACAAGTCACTGGCGTGATTATGATTGAAGTACGCGATGCGATGCAAGAAGCAAATGGTGGCACAATCCCAATATCAATCGATCCAATATACGGTGAGAAAGACCCTGCATTCATTGATTTCCTCGCTCCCGGAATTATGACCTTGGTTTGTTTTATGTTTAGCACAATCCTCACATCAATGGCGTTTGTAGGGGAACGTTACGATGGAACACTTGACCGAGTATTTGCAGCTGGCACAAAATCTTCAGAAGTTTTGTTTGGGCACTTAGCAGCGTTTACAATTATTTTAGTTGGTCAAGTTTCAGTAGTGATTGGTATTTCTGCTTGGGGCTTTGACATTCCAATTGAAGGCAGTGTCCCGTTATTGTTCAGTATTTGTTTACTCTTAGGGTGGGCAGCTATGTGCCTTGGTTTGGTGATTTCTAGCAAGGCAAAATCAGAATTCCAAGCAATGCAGTTGAACATGCCAATGATGTTTCCTGTGCTCCTTCTTTCTGGAATTTTGTGGCCAGTACAAGCTCTTCCAAATTGGCTTCAACCAGTTTCGTGGATTTTACCCTCTACCTGGACTGCAGAGGCCTGTCGGTCAATTATGATCAGGGGTTGGGGCCTTGAAGCAGAATCAGTAGTCATGGCAATAATCGCCAACTCAATATTTGCTGTATTGATGCTATTTATTGCTAGTCGGACTTTGAAAGTTAAGAATTAATCACTAGGCTAGTAAATTCGGTAACACGTTGCAAATCAACAGCCTTTTCTACGCTGGAATCAATTTTGAGGCTGGTTCCAACAATTAACGAAGCTGCATGTTCTAGGTATGCTGTTGCATTGTCCATATTAACACCTGAACCAATAATCAATGGTGCATCAGGAACAGCATTTTTTACAATTACTAGGTCCTCTATTTTTGTACTCATTCCAGTACCTTTCCCAGAGATAATAAGAGCATCGGCCAATCCTCTATGCCAACAATCTCGAGATTCTTGCTCAAGGGTCCAATCCTCATCAATTGCCGCCGCATGTTTAACACCAACATCAGCAAGTATTGCAATTCCAGGGCCAAGATTTTCACGTAAGCGAAGAGTTTCGGAAGCTAATCCTTCAATGATTCCTTGATCGGTTTGCATTGCACCAATGTGAACATTGACACGAATGAATTTCGCTCCGGTTGCAGCCGCAATAGAAATTGCTGCTTTAGCATCATTTCGAAGAACATTTACACCTACAGGTATGTCCGATAATTCTACAATTGAGCGAATGATTCTCGTCATCGCTGTGATCGTAATGGTGGGCACACGGTCTTTGAAGAAAGGGACATCTCCAAAATTTTCTACCATAATTCCTGCAACACCTCCTGCAATCAATGCTTGAGCATCTGCAATAGCAATGGCTTCTACGTAATCTAAATCACCTGAATAATTTGGAGAACCAGGTAATGCTTTGAGGTGAACCATCCCAATTAATCCAAGTGGAATATCTTTCCTTTCTGCCATGGAAATCACCTTTGCTCGGCTTTTTGCCATCGCCAACAGGACTCAATCCCTTGTCTTAGTGACACATTTGCTGACCAACCTAGCATCAGTTCTGAGGTGGACAAATCAGGTAGTCTCCGTTGGGAATCTCCAGGATGTCCTACTTCTTGAAATTCAATTTCACTATTGGAACCAGTAATCTCTAGGCAGATTTGAGCCAAGTCTGTGATACTAATTTCTTCTGCACTACCAAGATTAAATGCGGCACCTGCGAGGTTACTTCCATCAATTCCTTGATCTAATTCTCCTGCCATTTGAATACCCTCTACAATATCTTCGACCCAAGTAAAAGATCTAGTTTGTTCTCCATCACCATGAATGGTAATAGTTTCACCAGTGTGACACTGTTTGAGGAAAATCCCTGTAACTTGTCCGTATGAATCTCCAGGTAGCCTTGGCCCATATCCATTGAATGGTCGAACTATTCGTGCATCTAGAGAATGTTCTTTTACTGCGTGTTGGACTAAAATCTCTCCAAGATATTTACTTGCCCCATACGAATGTCTCCCATGCTTTTCAGCAGCTGAAAATAGACTTTCAGAATCATTTCTAAGAGGCATTTCTGGTTGTTCTCCAAATGCTTCTGGAGATGATGTGAATACAAACCGAGCACCTCGGACTTTAGCAAAATCAAGTGCAGTTCGTAATGTATCAAGATTTACTTGGATGACGAAATCAGGACGTTCATGGAACCAACGAGTTCCATTAATTGCTGCGAGATGGAAAATGCAATCTACTCCCCCCATTTTGTCTGATGCTTTTTCATAGATATCTCGATTTGCAGCGTCTCCCATCATCAAATAATAATCAGGCATCCCTTTGCATCCTTCGACATTTTTCTTTTTACCCCGAAACATATCGTCGATAACAACAACCGAATGCCCCATCGCCACTAAACGCTCTGTGAGGTGACTACCAAGGAAGCCAGCTCCTCCAGTGACTATGCAGCGCATGGTCGGGGGTACAGGTTCTCCCTCAAGGAGATGATGCAAGAGTATTCACACACGTGAGATGATTTCCAAACAGACTTCCCCATTGTCCAATTGCATTGAAATTTCATCTCCTGAATTGATTGTTAAACATGGATCTTCTTCAAATCCCATCGCATAAGGTAGCCCTAATAGACTCGCACCAGGTAGAGTTAATGGACATACATCTCGATTGACAATGGCTTTCGGACCTTTACCAGTATAGATAAGTCCCATTAGTACGAATGGTGCTACTGTAGAACCACTTCCTTTAGGATATATCAGGATGGTATCATCTATCGCTATTCCATCAAGAGGATGCCCAGGTTCTTCGATAACACCCGTATCTCTGTTGACATATCCAAGATAGGTGATTGGCACGTCAGTGACCAATGCTTTTCCTTTCACTATCCACGATTTTTGAGATGGTAGACTCTTTCCTGAAATTGATAATTCGCCAACCTGTTGTGTTTTTGATGTGGCCATCTTTTTTGCAGAATTTCCTGAAAGTGTTGGTCTCTCTCCAGCACAAATTTCTGGATCAAAAGCATGAGCGACACAATCTCTAATTCGTGCCACTGACGTGGGCATTCGGTTGAGACCACTGGTCAAATAATGCTCTGCTTTCAATGAATTTGTGAGTAAATGGTTGTAATGTTCACGATTATACGGTGTGACTTCGGGACAAGTATCTTTGAGGATTAGTGCACCTGCTGCTTCAAGTAAATCAAGAGTCCCATCTGCAGTGAGCAAATCGTGATTATGTCCACTGGTGAATATCCACAATCTCTGATTTGAAATTCTACGTCCCATTTCCATATGGGTCCTAACTTCAGATGCAGTTGTTCTCACTTCTCCAATTGAAGCCTGAGGGCAACCAATTACGATCAGATCAACCTTACCTGTGGGAGCCAGTTCAGAATATCTTTGTGAAAGGTCAAACTCTGTAAATGTCAATACTCCTTCTGGAGAATATGGTGGAGGCTCCGCAGTATGCCCATCAGCCCACAGCATGGGACACCCGTAATTTGCAGCAGCAGCAGTTAGGGCCTTGCGCATGTCAAATGATGCATGCTTGGGCAACCCGGTAATGTGCGGCATCATTCCCCAAGGTAAATTCCATTCTGGCTGAATTTGTTTTCCAATCCAATCTCCAAGCACACTCCAATCAGTGATATATTCCATTGAACATTCAATGTTTACTTGGATATTCGGAATTCGATTTTCCAGAAGATGAAGCCCCCATCGGGGTGCCCATCCAGTGATTGCAGTTGCTAATGCTGAAAGTCCAGATTCCCTATTTGTAATCAGAGATGTATACGAATTGGAAAAAGCCACGGCATTGGATTCTGCCCATGAACCAATTCCACCAATTTCGACACCACGATCATACGGTGTGCAGGAGAGTGTTGCCTCAATTCCTAATTGTGAGTATGCATGAATAATCTCGAATTGATGTTCTAAGAAATTTTCTTCAGCAATATCCATATCATTCATTTTCTCTTTATCGCATCCTGCACTGTTCAGAGTAGTTGGGATTGAGACTACTCCTTGTTCATCACCAGCTAGGTCCGCTAAGAATCGACGCAAACCATGACCACCGGTTAGGGGGGACACTCCACTTACGTGTGCGTGAGCGCATTCAACGAATTCCGTTGCCCCTGCTGTAGAGGCTAGGTCAACAACCAAGCGTGCAGCCTTTTGCCTAGTTGGACCTTGGTCGCCAGCCAGCATGGCTGCAAGCGGTGCTGGTATGTCCATTGGGATGAACCGGAAGGCCTTGCACCATCAACCTGCGGGTCATTTCCTAGCAGCAAGTGGTTGTCGCCAGCCTTGTCCAAATGCTCGACTTGACACTCTTGGGGCAGGTGCCATTTGCCAACGCTTATGCTCATTCAGATGTAATCGGGAGAGAATATCAGATGTTAATTCAGAATCGTTACGTAGCCCTCTCTCAATCCAATCTTCCAATATTTCGTCTAGAATCTCGTATGGTGGAAGGGAATCATCATCGCGTTGATTCGGAGCAAGTTCAGCACTCGGAGGTTTTGTCATTGTTGAATTTGTAATAGGTGCTTCTTCACCCCTCAACAATGCATCTGAATTGATTGAATGTGCCATTTCATAGACTTCTGTTTTATACAAATCTCCTAAGGGCGCATACCCTCCACACATATCCCCGTACAGTGTACAATAACCCATGGCAAGTTCGGATTTATTGCCAGTTGCGATGGACATTGCCCCACGGGCATTTGCAGCTCCCATCACGAGCATTCCTCTGATACGGGCTTGAACATTTTCAGCGGCAACGGGATTTCCTGAAGCCAATTCATCTCCAAGAGACACATCAGCGGCTTCATGAATGTCAGTAATTGGCATCACTTGCAATTCCATACCTAGAGTGCGTGCAGTCGCCTTTGCATCCTGGATTGAATGTTCGGATGAGTGCCGCGATGGCATGGAAAGGCCCAGTACATTTTCTGGCCCAAGTGCTTGGCATGCTATTGCAGCGCAGACAGCGGAGTCAATTCCACCACTCATGCCAAGAACGATCTTCTCGATATTTGATTTTCTGCAATAATCTCCTAGACCGGTTACGACAGCAGATAGCAAATCCTTTCCTTTATCTGGCAAACTTGGTTCCTTTCCATCAGGTACACATTCAACATTACACTGACAATTAGTTCCACAACCCCCATCAGGCCAAGGCAACCAACTTGTTGCATTTGGGTTTTCAAGATCAACCATCAGGATACCCATACACCATGCAGGTGCTTGTACAATAGTTCCATCTGGCCAAGCAACTATTGATCTTCCATCAAATATTAGATCATCATTTCCTCCTACTTGATTGCAAAGTAAGAATGGATGTCCTAATGTGTTGGCTGCCTTTCGAACAAGTTTGGCTCGCACCCCTTCTTTTGCTAGATGGTAAGGTGAAGATGACAAGTTGACTGAAACCGCTAGAGGTTCACCCTGATGTTGCCATGTTGAAAGTTGTTCGATAGGATCGGAACCATAGTCTGCAGGTACTTCTCCAACATGTTGCCAAGCATCTTCACAGATAGTAATTCCAACTGAAACACCAGGTAATGACCGGTCAATCCCTGGCGAATCATCGGCTTGGAAATATCTTCCTTCGTCGAATACATCGTAAGTGGGTAAGAGTTGTTTCCGAGCCACGATTTTTGAAGCGCGTCCAGTTGAGACTCGGACAACACCATTGTAGGGTTTTTGTCGTTCCTTTGCAGCACTCAATGGAGTGCCGATTAGAAGAGGAATTTGGCTTTCAATTCCTAATGCTGCTTCTTGGCATAATGCAACAAATTCTGAATCCATGAGTAAATCTCTAGGAGGGTAACCAGAGACGAATAATTCGCTTGCTACGGCCATATCCGCACCCTTTTCTGCAGCAATCCCTACAGCCTTTTTGAGATCAGCAATATTTGATTTGACAGCCCCTACTGTAGGGTTCAATTGCAGCAGAGCGACGACTGTCACAGGCTGACCTCGTTACGTGGGCTGCGAATACTCCATTCAACGTTCCGCCACGCTCCGCAGACCTGAAAGGCCGCCTATACATCGAATACACATGCCCGAGACCCGTTCTATGCAAGATTGGTTAGATGCCTATGGAGAAAGCCATCAGAACACATTGAATAAGAAAATACATTGGATTGCCGTTCCACTGATTTTTTTGACAATAGTTGGGATGTTGTGGAGTATCCCTCTTCCCGAAACCCAATGGAATCTTCAATTGATTAATGTTGCAACGGTTATGTTGATCCCAGTCATTATATTCTACGCAAGGCTATCCATTTCTTTGACAGTCGGTATGACACTTTGGTGCATATTTTGTTTCGCAGTATGTTTCTTGTATGAACAGTACATCGATTTCCCGCTTTGGCAATCAAGTATAATCATCTTCGTACTTGCATGGATTGGCCAATTTTATGGGCATAAAGTTGAAGGTAAAAAACCCTCATTCTTTGAAGATATCCAATTCCTAATGATTGGCCCCGCTTGGTTGATGTCCTTCATTTACATCAAGTTAGGAATCAAGTACTGATTAACAGCAAGACTTGTTGTATTTCTTCAAGCGCCAATAGTTGTATGGCCATGGTGTCAAGAACCCTGCAATCAACATTGGTGGAATGGTATACAATGATAACATGGCTCCGCCGGTCATCAAATAATCAACAATATTCATTGCCGCTTCCATCGAGATCATAGAGATAAGTGACATTCCACAAGCGGTTTTGAAGGCCTCTAATAGCACCATTTTCTTGCTCAATATCAGGGTCTCTAATGCAATTGAAGTGAGCAAGCCGTTCATCATTGCAAGTAGCATGATGGTCATGGTTGCCAATCCAGAATCTGTGTACACGAATTGGAAGAATGCGATTGTACCCATGTCACCCATCGAGCATCCAAGTAAACACCACTTGGTATTGTGAGCAGATTCCTTCCAGACGGCCTTGTCACTCCAATTAAATTCAGGCGTGCTGATGGTGAACCCTGCACCAATGATTGCTGCATTGAGCGCATCTAAATGAGCTCCCTCGTGTTGCACTACTGCATGTCCAACTTCAGCCTCAACTGAAGATACACCTTCAACCCCCTCAAGCGCTGTAGTCAGATTGGATACACAGCCGCCGCAAGACATGCCCCCAATCTCGAAATTGACGCTCTCCATGGCCCTTGCGGGAAAGTCGCAGTGTTTGAACTCTGCCGCACCCTTCAAGACGGGACCTATGGTCCCGCGAGGCATGGCCGTACCTAATCCAGTGGGTGAACTGGATCCCGTTGCTCTTGAAGAGTCGTTAATGTCGACTTGGAGTCAAGAGGATACATTTGGCCAACAAGTATCTTCAAGAAAGAATGGAAAACCCTTCATTTTCCTTGAAGGCCCACCCACTGCGAATGGTAAACCTGGGATTCATCACGTCGTTGCTCGAACCTACAAAGACTTGGTCTGCCGCTGGAAGGCGATGGAAGGTCACTTTGTTGAGCGAAAAGGTGGCTGGGACACTCATGGATTACCTGTTGAAATTGAAGTTCAGAAGCGTCTTGATTTGATGAGTAATGAAGCCATTGAAGCATTTGGTATGGCTGAGTTCAATGAAGAGTGCCGAAATAGTGTATGGACCTATGAGCAGGCTTGGAGAGAAATGACTGAGCGCATGGCATTTTGGGTTGACCTCGATGATCCATATGTCACATTACACAATAATTACGTAGAATCTTGCTGGTGGGCATTGAAACAAATGTTTGACAAGGATTTGCTATTTAGAGGTCACAAGGTTCTGCCATATTGCCCCCAAACGGGTACATCATACTCAAGTCATGAAGTTGCTTTGGGGTACAAAGAGGTGGAGGAACCATCAGTTTATGTCAAGTTCAAACTTGTTGATGATGATGCCTCAGTACTGGCTTGGACAACTACACCATGGACTCTTCCTGGAAATGTTGGCCTTGCGGTTGGACCTGATGTGACTTACATCCGTGTCAGAATTGATCAACCAGCTGGCGACAATTGGGAAGGCCGTGGAGGAGCCATTGTAGGCGAAGAAGTCATTATTGCAAAGGATTTGTTCAAAGAAGTCATACGACACCATGCTACAATCCTTGAAGAGTTCCCCGGTTCGGATTTGGTTGGCAAGGCCTACGTACCATTGTTCCCCAATGCAGTTGATCGAGGTGGTTCTCAAACTGCATGGACAATTTTAGAAGCAGACTGGGTGACCACTACTGATGGTACAGGTGTGGTTCACACCGCGGTCATGTACGGTGAGGATGACTACAATTTGGGAATGGAAGTAGGGCTCCCTGCACAACACACAGTTGGTATGGATGGAGCATTCCTAACTGGAACCCATGAACAATTAGATGGTCGCTATGTCAAGGAATGTGATGACACTATCATGGATATTTTGATGAGTGCCAATCAACTATATCGAGAGAAGGCTTACATTCACGAATATCCACATTGCTGGAGGACAGATCATCCGCTTCTTTACTATGCTATGGATTCTTGGTTTGTCCGTATGACTGCAGTCAAGGAACGCCTTTTGGAATTTAATGACCAAGTTGAATGGGCACCAGATTGGGTAGGAGAAGGTCGATTTGGAGAATGGCTTCGTAATGTCAAGGATTGGGCCATTTCAAGAGAGCGATATTGGGGTACACCTCTACCTGTGTGGCGTTCGGCCTCGGGTGAAATGAAGTGTATCGGTTCTATTGAGGAATTGCAAGATGAAGTTACAAAGGCGAATGCGGCTGGACAAAATAATCCAGAGTGCCCTGATGACGTTGATTTACATCGACCAATTGTCGATGATTTCGTACTCGTATCAGACAATGGTGAAATCATGCATCGCGAACCCTTTGTGATGGATTGCTGGTTTGATTCAGGTTGCGCCTCTTTTGCACAGTGGCATCATCCCTTTGATGGTACGGAAAAGTTCGAGAATAATTTCCCAATAGATTACATCTGTGAAGGCGTCGATCAAACCCGTGGTTGGTTCTACACATTACTTGCAGTCAGTACAACAGTATTCGACTCGATTTGCTACAAGCGCTGTTTATCCCTAGGTTTAATCTTAGACGCTGAAGGCAAGAAGATGTCTAAGTCCAAAGGAAACATCGTTGACCCCTGGGACCATTTCAATCGTGAAGGAGCAGATGCAACTCGTTGGTACATGGTGACGGCTGGAGCGCCTTGGAACCCATTGAAGTTTGACCCCAATGGGGTGAGAGAGACTTATGCTAAAATGTTCTTGACACTATGGAATTGCTACAAGTTTCATGCTGATTACGCATCTTTGGATAATTTCGACCCAACTGTAACCGAATGCCCGGTCGGGAAAAGACCCTCGTTGGACCGTTGGATTTTATCGAAATTGAACACAGTCTCTGCTGGTTACCATGCACAGTTTGAGGGTTGGGATTTCCACAAAGCCTGCCGTGACCTAGAAGATTTTGTGGTGAATGATTTGTCCAATTGGTATGTTCGCCGTAGTCGCCGCCGTCTTTGGGATGATGACACATCAGCAGACAAGTTGGCTTGCCAACACACATTACACGACGTTCTTGTGAAAATTTGCAGACTAATGGCTCCAGTATCTCCATTTATGGTTGATCACATCCATCGAAACCTTACTGGAGAAAGTGTGCACCTTGCCGATTGGCCAACACCTTCACATCAAGACGAAGACCTCGAAGTAAGAATGCAACTGGTTCGAAATTTAGCTGAAGCAGGTCGAAAAATTCGAGTTGAAAATGATCATCGTCAACGCCTTCCATGCCAAACAGGATGGCTTGTAGGAGCTAGTGGAATCGAAGAATTTTATGAAATCCTAGCGGAAGAACTCAACGTGATGGAGTTGACTACAGAGACCGACCTGGACCGATTCCAACGCATTGAAGTTGTTCCAAATCGTAAGATGTTAGGTCGCAAGTGCAGACAGGATTTGCCAAAGGTACTAGCCGCACTTGCAGAAGCTGACCCCGAAGCACTTTGGGATGATATTTCCAATGGCCGCTGTATCATTGCAGGATTTGAACTGGAACCCGTTGATGTTGAAGTCAGACGTGTTGAAAGAGAAGGTTTTGCTGCATTAACTGCGGATGATAGTGATGTTACTTTGGTCCTTGATATGGCAACAACACCTGAATTGCTTTCCAAAGGATTGGCTCGAGAGATTATTCGACGCGTTCAACAAAAGCGAAAGGAACTTGATTTGGCAGTAGATGCAAGCATCTCATTATCTGTGTGGCTAGAACTTGGTAATCCAGAATTAATAGCTGAAGATTGGGATCATGTCATGTCAGAGGTTAGAGCAAAGGACGGGGTACTTGATCAAGGTGGAGAAGGTCCAGATGGCAGCGATTCCTTTGATGTTGATGGTGCAGGAATTTCATTCATTGTCAATTAATAGCCAATTGCGTTTGCAACTTTGAATTTGGGAACAGGTTCTGCAGAATAGTACCATCTTGGGTCATATGCTTTCTTTGGTTTTCCTTTTGCAAAGGCCTTTTTATCAAATTCATTTTTCGTAAATCCTCGAGTGTATTTGAACACCCCTTCAATACCTTTCCTTCTCTTACAATCAAGTTTGAATCGAATCATAATTAAATCCAAATCCACTTTTAATAGTCCCAACTCTTCCTCACAATCAATAACAGTTTGGTGATATTGCCTACTGATTTTTGTTCGAGGTTTAATCTTTTGAGAATAGGTGCTAATATCGAAGATAGCCCCCGTCTTACTGGTTAGTTCATTCAACTCATCATTCAATTTAGGGTGACTCTTTGCTTTCGTTTCTGCGCCAACAATTTTAGAATCACATTTCCACTTTTTTACAACCCATTTCTCCCATTCTTTGAGATCAATTTTCTTCAGTTCTTTACCTTTGGTTGAAGGATCTGGTTGATTTAATGAATAGAATTCGCAGATCCCACTAATTCCCAATGTGTTTCCAGCCAAACGACGAAGGTGATTCTTTGCAATATCCTTTTTCAACTCAATTTCATTGATTTTCAATTTGAGTTGGAGTGCTTTTTTGTGGAGTTTGAGATGTTCAGGAGTTGGCTTCATCTCATTGTGAATCGAAGTTTTCTTGTCAAGTTCACGCAATTCTATTGCAAGTGGTCCGAATTCGTCATTGAATTTTTTTCCTTCTGTTTTGACTTTGGTAAAATAGGACGGTGTTAATTCGAACCACTCTTTCCTGAATCTTTTTTTCGCAAAAATTTTGTGTAGATGTCCTTCAAGCAATCCAATGCATTCTGATTCAAATGAATGCGCTTCTATTATTTTGAAGGGATTCCCTGTCTGTAGTTGTGCAATCCGATTTTCAACAGGATTTTTTGTAAGGCCAATTTTGTAGAAGTTTGATTTCTTTCCAGGAAGATCAAAATGTAATACATACACCCATCCTTTGTCGAAATTATCTCCTGCCATAATCCCCCTCATCGTCTGTGAATACAACCCTTCGCATAAATGGAACTCTTGAGGATACAGCATGTTGGTGATTATTTTGGCTTTATGTTTGACACCCTACGGGTGTCTTTGTTATTTTAAAGATTGAAATAAGAACTGTAATCATGAGTGGGCAATATTTTTTACTCGTAGAGTAAAAGGTCGTATAGTATCCAATAGCAAAAATTATCAATTAATTGAAACATCAAAAGGTTAGTTTTTTATAGGTGTTATCTCTCTACTCATTTTGCACGAGGAAATGGGTGGAAATATGTTCACAGCAAATACCAGCAGGTGGGATCGGCATCGCCGAAGAGTTCGATCCAATGAGCGTGCACCCAGTCCCTTGTAATTTTACGACACTACCTTCTAATGGCTCAAAACCAGAGGGCGCAATCGATTTGATTGCACTCTACATTGGGGGTGTGGTGTAATGGATAGCATCGGGGGCTTCGGATCCCTGGATCTCGGTTCGACTCCGGGCACCCTCACTGGTTTTGGTTCCGCTTACGGGCGTGTGAATGTAGCGGATATCACAAGGGTATGCGATGCCTTTGACCTGGGTTCAAATCCCAGCACGCCCGCCAATTTAACAAAAATAAAAACGAATAAAGGAGAGAAAAAAGTATGTCAAAAACAATGAAAAAAATAGGAATAGAAACAACCAACAGTGCAACACAAACCATCAACGGAATAGCAGGTTTCAAGCCAGTTAGACACGATGATGATGCGTGGTACTATGTCGGAAGAGTCCCGAAAAGCAAGTGCATGGTATTCGTGAATGATAATTGTGTAGAAATTCACAATGTGATTGTTTATGGTTCCATAAACAGAAACCAAGGGCATGGAACAAGAATGATTGCCGACATTAGGCAAGCATTTCCCAACCACCACATTTGGGTTAATAGTGCCAATTGCGCGAGAGGTTTTTGGGAAAAAATGGTGCACAGAGGCATCATTGATTCCATCGAGAATGAGTACTCTTGGCCATGCTTTGATACCAACTGCATGACTTGTCATCCGAACAGAGTGACAGGTAAGAGGAGGGATGTTTCATGGTGAGTCCCAATGAGAAGGGGATCATTCCCCCAGTGGAAATGATTGACCACAACAATGCAAATTTCTCGCAGGTTGAGAATGTCATGACCATCTTTGTGGCTTACAACCAAGCTAACATCCAACAAGGTACACCTTGGAGTAACTGGCCCGAGTGGGAGCTTTGCTTAACGGCAATAAACTCCGATATTCACTTTGAGGAAGAAGATGAAACCGGCGAATTTAGGGTTCTAAGAGAACACTGGTTGGCAGTGATGCAGTTTATTCACAACTCGGAGAACATCTCCATTGATGGTTACACCATTTCCGTGAAGGGCTCACATGGTCATACATTTGAATTAGATATTTGCTTTGAGAATGAGTTCTGGCTAGCACCTGGTGAGATGGAAGAGCATGTGCAGAAAGTCATTGACAGGATTGGTACGAGATTCATCACTAGACCAATTCCCTACGTCATGCCAGGGGCCGTTGGTCATAGCCTTGAGTCAATGTGGGTGTGTCCTGAGCACGTACCCAAGTATGGTGGGAAGGACACCCATTTCACAGGGGATTCGATTTGCATCATGAAAGGTGATGATGACACATTCCCATCCGCGTTACACTCCCTATTGCATCTATGCATCGATGACACGAGGATTTGGTCAATTGCCTATCTCAGTGACATTGAGGCATTGCAAAGAGCGCAATGGATGGAAGAAGAATGGCCCGGAGGTATTCCGGATCAGGATTGGGAGTACCAATGAGGTAAGTAATATGAAAGGAAATGAAATAATGAAAATGATAATTGCCATAACGAAAATAATTGAAGCCAAAACTGCAAAAATTGCGGTTGAAACTGAGCTCGAGAAAATGAGATTGAAGGATTTTATCAAGCATGTAGAGGGTCAAGGACTCAACATGAGTGATGACGGTTCTTCATGGCCAGATGACTTTGAGGAGGACTGGGAATGAGTCTTCTTTGGATACCAAACGCAAGTGCACCTTTGTGGGATGCTGTAGATGAGAATGAGTCCGAAGAGCCATTCTTTGACAACTTAGAGTTGGAGCACATCAGGCAGTCAGGTCCAACCTGTGTGCCAACCACATTGGCGATGTTGGCAAGAGCGACAGGAGCAGATGTTGGGCCTGAGGATTTCATGCCCATCATCAATTCGCAATCCCCTCATTCATGGTCCAAAGCGCTGGCACCCTACGGGATGCAATTGGCGTACTGT
>JASLKH010000031.1 GCA_030747675.1 Candidatus Thalassarchaeaceae archaeon
ACCTCCTCTCCCTCCACGTCCATGTACTCCATATCGAAGGCGTCCATGTTCTTCTACCTCTCTTCCTCCCCCTTGTCCCTCCTGATCTGCCTGACCTTCACCTTGTTCAATAAATCCAAATCCTTTTGTCTGATTAAACCACTTGACAGTTCCTTGTGCCATATATCGGGGGGATGAAATAGACTACTTGATGTTACTGATGAAAAACTTCACCTAAAGCGCAGAAAAGGTGGGCGATACAGGATTCGAACCCGTGTTCTCGGATTAGAAATCCAAGGTGATATCCAAGCTACACTAATCGCCCGTGTTTTAATGCGGTGCACAGCCCCTTCATGAACACTGCACATGGATTCATCTGAATAATTTCGCACATTTAGGACACCTAGTTGGTGCTCTAACTGTAGAACGAGACCACTGAAAACCACAATGGGGACAATCCCATTCCTGCACATCTTGCTGTGCTAATGCTTGATTTTGGATACTTTGTAACAATGAGCTTTCAGAAAGTTTTGGAGGAGGGGCTATTGCATTCAGGATCTCGGCGTGGCGTACATCGTGGTTGATTAGGCCAGCGGCATGTAAAAATTCATGAGCAAGGGTGTGGACATACAACTTTTCATCTTCGAGCAATATGGGATGTAAGCCTATGGTTACATCACCAGGAGGCATTTTGTGTTTCTTCCTCATTTCGAGTTCCGCAAGATGGGCCTCAAAACCAGTATTCCCCAAAACATTGGCATTGGGGTCAAGCCATTCAACGCGCACGCGCGAGAGATGCTGTAGGAAGGGTGCATCGTTTGGGTCTATATTGTTCTGGATATATTCCACCAAACCAACAGGAATTGGCGGAGCACCATTTGGAATGTGACGTGCTTGGGCATTTACAGACACATAGCGATTAATTCCGCCACCCACCGGAGTGTCAACCATCGCCTCACCGCGAACCATCGAGGGGTTGGTGATGCTTAAAGCAACGTGGCGGTTCGCCGGCTTGCTCACGAACTTGTTTGTGTGTAAATGGGCGCTTAGATCAGCTGGAAGATCGCTTGAGTGGCACTCAAGAGGCCGGGGGTTCAAATCCCCCAGCGTCCACTCTTGTGACCCATGTGGTTATGTCTTGGAAACCACTGCGATGAATGTGGAACTGAAACCTGAAATTGGTTGGACCCATCCAACTGACCCGGTTGCGGAAGTTCAACAATTTGCGACACCTGCTGCTCAGCGTCGCTATGATATAGACTGGTTGCGAGTAATTCTCTTTGCTTTACTCATCTGGTTCCATTACGCTGTATTCTCCCTATGGCAAATTGAAGGCGACGATAGCAGCATGGAATTATTCAATCTTCCATTGTTCATCATCATAGGAGTGATGCATCAATGGCGACTTGCAGCATTATTCATCATCTCAGGCATGGGGACTGCATTTGCTTTCAGACGTAGATCTTGGAAAACCTACATCAAAGAAAGAGGGGCTAGGCTTGGCCTTCCCTTATTATTTGGAACGTATATTTTGTTCTTCGGAATCTTTGAACCAATCGATGCAACACGGCGATTATTCACTCCATTCCCTGGATCTCAACACATGCCTTACGGTCATTTGTGGTTTATTTACAACTTACTGATTTACTCCATACTACTTACACCATTGTTTACTTATGTCAAAAATAATCCTAATGGGAAGTTGATTCAATTCGTCCGTTCAGTATTGAAAATTCGTTACGGAATGGGGTTGCTTTTACTCCCGCCCATCGTTCTATTTGTGAATGGATTATTGTTCAAGCCATGGGCATTTGGTGAAGTTGGTATGTGGTGGGAATTTCCTCGATATCTCCTCTACTTCTTTTTCGGATTCCTGATGATTTCAGCAAAGGAAGATTACTTTCCAGCGATTGACCGAATCAGAATTCCAATCACAATAATTGCACCCATCTTTGCAATTGCATGGTATACTGTGAATGAATCAAGTAGTATTCCACATGTAATGGATGGCGGGTGGGTAGAAGAAGGATACTCCACATTCTCATACGAGGCGACTGTGGCTACGTTTATCCAATCATTTCATGCTTGGTTTTGGTGTTTATTCATTTTCAGTTGGGCTTCAAAAATATTGAATCGACCAAGTAAATGGTTAGCTTATCTCAATGAGGCTGTATACCCGACATACATTGTCCATATGCACCTCACATTCCTACCAATCGCAATCTTCGGAATTGCTGGTTTGGGATACTATGTTGGACTGACATTTGGCACAATTCTCGTCATGATTGGTGTGATGGTTTGCTTTGAAATTGCTAGAAGGGCTACATATGCTCGTGCCATATTCGGGATCAAAGGTGGACACGAAGAGGTGTCGAAATTATTTCCGTACAACATGACTGAAGAACGTAGTACCAAAATTATTCTAGCAATCGTAGCACATATGCTTGTAATTGGCATGATTATCGGTTTGATGGTGGCCCTTATTGGAGCAGGAATTTTAACCGGAGGTTGAGAATACCGTCCATTATGGTCCGCCCGAAGCATCAAATCATCTAGCGTAAACGCCGAAGCGGTGCGACTGTGGTGAAGCAAGTTATTCCCCTCGGGCTCATGTTTGTGTTACTCCTCAGTCTAGTTCCAAATGCAATTGCATGTGAAACCGAAATCGGGCGAATCCCTTCACCCACTGGCATCTCACCCGACAAGGACGAATCGATGCGAGAAACTGTCCGCATCTCCAAAATTGGGCAAGAAACTGCTCGTTACTTATTGTGGGAAGTTCTGATGGGCGCAAACTATACTGAGAAATACATCGCAGAACAAATCGATCAAGCAATGATTGATGCAGGTTCAAATCCAGACTGGAATTCTTTTGATACGATTGTTGCCAGTGGTGCAAATGGAGCCATACCTCACGGTGATCCGGACAATAATGGGGCTGGGCCGAAACAAGTGATAGTTGGAGATGTCGTTGTAGTTGATTTGGGTGCACGTGTCAACGACTGGGTTAGTGATATCACACGTTCTTATGTGGTGGGAGGTACAGACAACTTCACAATTATTGATTCATACATGGCAGTCTATGACGCCCAAAATTTGACATTTCCTGTTATCGAATCAGGTACACCAGCATGGGTTCCTGATGATATTGCGAGAGCACATATTACAGAGAAAGGGTATGGGGATTTGTTCACGCATTCCCTTGGACATGGCTTTGGAGTTTGTGTTCACGAGCCACCGTTGCTATCTAGCGGTTCAGATGACCCACTTTTTGGACTAAAATATAATCAACAGCCACTAATGGTATGGGATGCGGTAACAATCGAACCTGGAATTTACCATGATGGATGGTTCGGCATTAGAATAGAAGATGATTTCCTTGTAAATAGCGATGGACACGAATTCCTTTCAGAAGACATACCAAGAGATTTAGACTGGTTCATGATTTTGTCTGGAGATTATGAAAATTCATCTTTCACACCCATAAATGAAGAAAAGAGGGGGCAATCCAATGTTCCAGCTGTAGGTTTGTTTGAATCAATGGTCCTCTGCTCAGTAGTTGCTGTTCTTTACCGTCGTCGCGTAGAAATAAATTGAGACATGAGATGTACATTAGCCAACTGATTATAGCAAAGGTATGATGAACGGTCGGTGATGGCCAAAGGCCATGTATGGCATCACCATTGGACCGTATGGTATCATGATGACCATGATTGTATTACTCACCCCACTACTTTGTTGGTCCTTCACCCGTAATCAAAAAGATTCTAGAGTCCCCATGAATCGAATATATTGTGAAATCAAGGGGAAAAAATACTACCTACACATCATGGGGTACTTACTGATCGTATTCTGGAAGCAAATTACAGACGCCTTAAATGAACCCATAAAAGTCAAAACTGGTCATTATACGGATTGGGTACTAGCGTTTGAAGGAGAATCGGTCCTGTGGATTCAAGACTCATTTTCAAATGCTATTTTAACAGACGTCCTAAACTTTCATTACTTGTTCATCTATCTATTTCTGATTTATGTGACTACAATATATTACATGTATACAGGAGAACGCGATCTGACAGATAAAGTCACACTCAATTACCTCCTAATATATGCTTTAGCAGTCCCTTATTATCTGTTCTTCAATGTGGAGGTGACAAGCTCATACATTCCAGGAATGGAAGCTCTTCTCTACCATGATGGGTGGTATACTGATTTCTATGCCACACATGACCCACTCGACAATTGTGTCCCAAGTTTGCATATTGCAATACCATTTGGAATTCTTGCACTCAATTGGTTGCATGTGCGTGACAAAGGGATAAAAATGAAAGAATGGAAACATTTGGCGTACCATCGCTTCATTCTTTGGAACACAATCCTATTTGCATTTGCAATTCTCTACCTTGGGATCCATTGGATTGTAGACATCCCATTAGGCATCATGATTGGAGGCATCGGAGCCTTGTTCATCCACCACATACAACCGCGCCTACGAAATGACTTCGGGCGAACATTCGAAGGTGTAAACCGCTTCAAATTTGGCCGCCATGCTCTATTTGAAGGAATTGTTGTCTTGTTGTTGTTTGCAGCAATAATGGGGGGTTTGAATTATCAAGAAAGCACCATGGATGACCGCGCATCGATGAGACTTGGACCTGGAGATACAAAATTCGATATCATACAACCGACGGGGGAAGAATTTGCACATGTTTCTGTAACCAATATGGATGAGGAATACACAATCCAAGTGACTTTGCTTACCTTGAAAGAAAGTGTTGAATTAATGGAAAATGGAGTGATCAATTGGAACGAGGAAAACCAACCAAGGTGGGATGAGTGGATTGGTCCATCTGAGACAGGACTCTTTTTCTCCAATCAGAAGATAATTGATTTTGACTCCAATCACACTGAATGGACGTTACTGATTATTCACCACCCTGGTACCGAGGAAGTGATTGATGTCCACATTTATGTTGAATATACTGAAGGAGTGCCTGTTAACCTCGCATTGTTACTCAGTATCCCATCCCTATGGATGACTGGATTTGTCATCCACAGGCTCGTCCGATTGAAGGTTGAAGGGTTACCTTTGAGTGATTCAAGACCAAGTCATGCTTGGAACAAATCAAGCGAAGATGAATGAAAGTTGTTTTGTTCAAACGTACAACTTTAATGATAAAAATTGGACATTTATTCAGAATGTTCCCAAATTGATGTGAAAAAGAATCAATTTTGGACTAAATGATTAAGAGGGGGCATTTTAGGTCAGGCCCTCTAGGGGCGTGGCTTATGCTGGCAGCGGAAGAAAGTAGAGGGGCGAATGCTACAAGTTTGAAATCAGAGGTTTCAATTCAACTACCTGTAGCTGAACAATCAAAAATAAATCGGGAAATTGCAGATACATATCATCGATACCACATAGATGCTATTGAAACTGAAGACCGACAAAAAATTCCTCGTAGATTCAATGTGAAAGTTGGTAAATTTGGATTGGCTAAACTACTTGCTAAGGAGTTTTTCAAGTACTTTGGTCATTGGGATGTTGTCTTTTCCAGACCTTGTACATATGGGGTTTTCAGTGGCCCAGTTGGTGGATTCTCCCCTCGGCCAGACTTATGTGTCGGATGTTTACGGTGTGAAATTCAACATCCTGAATTTGTGAAAGTCTCACCTAATCCAGAGCTTGCTAAACTTGGAGATTCATACCTCACTAGCAAGCATATTGCTAGAATTAATGAAGAATCCAAAAAAGGTTCAGTCCCAGTACGTGGTCAAGGATATCGTGGCAAATTTGGGGGACCAGGTTTTGATCAGATGTTTACAGACATGTCTGAAATCGTACGGCCAAGTCGTGATGGGATTCACGGTCGTGAATTAATTGGTACAAGTGTAGATCTTGGTTACAAACCAATGTACCTTTCATTTCATAAAAATGGAAGTTTGCTTAATTCGCCGAAGATGATGACGATTCAAGTTCCATTCGTATTTGATGCACCGCCCTCATCAGTTGATCAGATTGTATCCCGGATTTATGCTCAAGCAGCAGAAGATATCGACACATTAGCGTTCTTGCCCAATGAAACTGTTACTGCGCTAGGACTTTCTTCAGCACACGTGGTACCAATGATCCCTCCTAATGAAATCGGTTCAATTGAAAGTCATGGAAATGGCACGAGAATGGTTGAAATGACCACTTGGAGCCCTGAAGCATGGGCTGTTGTCAAGGACCATCCCTTACTTGTATCTGTCAGATTGCCATTCATTGGAGATTGGAAATCAAGGCTAATCGAAATGGTCAACTCAGGTGTATCTATAATCCGACTTGTTGCAGACCACCATGGCCTAAGTGACCAAGGTGAATTTGTGATGGATTTATTCCAAGAAGCACATTTCACTTTGGTGAAGAATGGTAATCGTGACGAAGTCACCCTCATGGGTTCAGGAGGAATTGCTGGTGCAGATCATCTACCAAAAGCAATCATCACAGGAATGGATGCCGTAGGATTAGATCATCCACTCCTCATTGCAATGCAGGCACATCTCAGTGGGGATTTGCGGGCACGTGATGTAGCGGATGTTTTGTTACCAAAAAAACTGGACACAGATTGGGGAGTTCAACGAATTTTGAATTTATCTTGCTCATGGCGTGATCAGCTTCTAGAAATTCTCGGCGCAATGGGGATTCGCGAGGTGCGTCGTCTGAGAGGAGAAATCGGGCGTGCAATGTGGTGTGGCCACCTAGAAGAAGAAGCGTTTGGTGATATTGATGGATTTATTGGAGGTGGGCATTGATGGCTGCTAAAGAATGGAAGAAACCAAGCCCAAAATTATTGGAAAAGACACAACATTTGATGCATGATGGATTTCATCAAAGGGCGTCTCCCGATACACCCTATGGCTTGCCTGAAGCGCTTGGTGATGCTCGCTGGACGGATGAATTAATTGCTTCAACATGGTATATGGCTGAAACGGGAGAATGTCCACCTCATCTAAACTACAAAACTGGTAAGAGTGGAGGGGGTTTTGATCGTCTTGAATTCAAAGAAGTACCCAAAGAAAATCAATTATCTGAAGACTCTGAAGTAGATATTTCTCTGAATTTAAACAGAAGGGGTGATAATCGACGTGAGTTGAAAATTGACATCCCATGGTATGGAGGGGGGATGTCATATGGTTCTGTTTCTGTAAACGTAATGATGTCGAGAGCATTGAATGCAAAAAACTGGAACACACTCATGTCGACAGGAGAGGGTGGATATCCTGATCAATTATACGCTTGTAAAGAGAATGTAATTACACAAGTTGCAACAGGATACTTTGGTGTTGAAGAGAAATCAATCCAAGCCGCACCTATTATTGAGTTCAAGTACGCTCAAGGGGCAAAGCCAGGATTAGGTGGGCATCTTCTTGCTTCTAAAGCTGGAGATGAAGTTGCAAAGATGCGTGGTAGTGTACCTTTCGTGAGTCTTTTCAGCCCATTCCCGTTCCATTCCACATATTCTGTGGAAGATCACATGAAACACCTTGATTGGATTAAAACAATCAATCCTACGGCATTAATGTCCGTGAAAGTAAGCACACCACACGATGTAGATATGGTCGCAGTTGGTTCTTACTACGCAGGTGCACATATCGTGCACCTGGATGGTAGTTTTGGTGGAACTGGTGCAGCACCTGAAATCGCCAAGAAGAATATTGCCATGCCCATCGAATTAGCAATTCCCAAGGTACACAAATTCATGCTAAAAGAAGGGGTGCGAGATAATGTCACAATTATCGCTAGTGGCGGAATTCGTACTGCTGACGATATTGCAAAGGCTATTGCCCTAGGGGCAGATGGCTGCGTACTTGGAACCAGTGATTTAGTGGCGATGGGTTGTACTCGATGCTCTAATTGTGAAGGGGGGCCATCAGGACGCGGTTGCCCATGGGGATTGACTACAACAGATACTGAACTACAAGAATGGGTTCAGCAAGCATGGGGGGCAAACAGGTTGGACAATTACTACAAAGCAGTATCAGAAAGAATTCGAGAAATTCTCAGAGAATTAGGACTTAATGAAATTGGTCAACTACGAGGCCGGACTGATTTACTTCGATATATTTCAGGAGGTGAGGCTTAATGTTTCAAAATCGACCCGATTTTGAGGCACCTCTCATGAATATTATATCCAGGCCCCGTGGAGATACACCCACAAATCCGGACGCTGTGTTGAAAGCTAGAAAACAACTGACTGATTCACTACCTTCTATTGAAATGCATGAAGATGATGCTGCAGAAGGTGGATGTGGAGTTGTGGGATTAGCATGCGAAATTCCAGTTGCTGGCCGACATCTATTCAGATCGTTGGAACAAATGCGAAACCGAGGGAATGGAAAAGGAGGTGGTGTAGCAATGGTTGGATTAAACTCCACGCAATTTGGCACTACACAAAGTGTGTTGGAAGGTAGTTATCTAATTGCAATTGCCTGGGTAAACGAAGGATTTAGAGAAGAAATTGAGGCGAAATATATTCATTCTTCCTTTGAAGTTGATCACATTTATGATGTGCCTACTCTCGAGGATTGGACTACGCTTTCAGCACTTGAAGTATGTCCCCCTGACGTGACTTGCTACTGGGTTCGGCCAACGGAATCTGGTATTGCTGAAATGTTCAGTGAAACAAGTTTGAATCCAGGTGACTTTGAGGATGAAGATGCAATCCATTCCGAGTATGTTTATCGCAACACACACAAATTGAATGTGGAATATTATGCGGAAAATGGTAGGGCTGATGCTTTCGTTCTAAGCCACGGTAGAGACATGTTAATCCTGAAAATTGTGGGCTATGCTGAAGATGTCATCAAGTACTATTGTCTGGACAATGTTACTGCACACGTTTGGATTGGGCATCACAGATATCCAACTCGAGGACGAGTAACACACCCAGGGGGTGCACACCCATTTGGTCAAGGAATTGACGTTGCATTGGTACATAATGGTGATTTCAGCAATTATGTTTCAGTCAAGGACTACTTGGCACAACGAGGAATGGAACCGCTTTTCTTCACAGATACAGAAGTTGCTGCACTTGCATTTGACCTCCACCTTCGAGTCTATGATTATCCAATGGAATATCTAATTGAATCCTTAGCACCTACAAGTGAGCTTGATTTTGTCATGTTACCCGATGAAAAGAAAGCAATTTATGAGGCCATTCAAAAAACTCATATTCATGGATCCCCAGATGGGCCTTGGTTCTTTATTATAGCCCAAGGTGCAGGAAAAGGACACCATCGACTAATTGGAATTACAGATACCAGTATGCTTCGTCCACAAGTATTCTCTTACCAACGTGGAGAGGTTGCCATAGCATTCTGTGCTTCCGAAAAACAAGTGATTGATGCTGTTATGGAAAGTCTTGCTTCCGAAGACAAACGATTCTGGCGAAGATGTGATCGGTATTGGAATGCCCGAGGTGGGTCCTATACAGACGGGGGAGCATTTCTATTTGATGTCATGAAAAAAGATGGAGGAGGTTTCGAGCTTGTGATGACTGACAAATTTGGTAGGTTAGTTGACACTCATCCTTCCGGCGATTTCGAAATAATGGATGCTGCCATGACGAGTGAAGTTGTTTGGCCTGAAAGTCAAGACGCTGAGGAATGCTTCATGACTTGCTCAGAATCGTTACTCACAATGGATTGGCCCGCTGCAAGAGCAATGCTTTCGGAAATTCATACTCAGTCACAACAGCGAGACAGAATGAAATCTCTTGATTTGTTACGTCTTTTACTGAATAGACAATACTCCACCGGCAATCTACGTCGTAGTCGCTGGCTCGATCATGTCGAAGATTCGATTAATGAAATTTTGATAGGGAGTAAATCATCACCATGTGCATCACTAGTAGGTCAAACTGGACCTGGACACCAACCTAACCCTGAAAATGATAATCAGGCAATTGTGGTCGATGCTCGACCGTATCCAATCGAAGGTAGCAATAGTTTAGCTAGAGAATTAATTTCATTATACGAAAAAGGATGGAAAAATTTCCATGTTATCATGTGTCAAGGTCATCGATTCATTGGCAATGGATTTGGAATGAATACCGATGATGTAAGAATTGATGTGTACGGAAGTGTAGGGGATTACTTAGGTAGTGGAAATGATGGTATGACTATCCACATGCATGGAAATGGTCAAGACCAAATTGGACAAATTCACAAAAGGGGTACTATGGTCATACATGGTGATGTAGGCCAATGTTATGGTTATGGGGCAAAAGGTGGCAGATTATTCGTGCTAGGCAATGCTGCTGGTCGCCCAATGATTAATTCTGTAGGCAATCCGAAACTTGTGATTAACGGTACTGCACTTGATTACCTTGCAGAATCATGTATGGCAGGAGATCCACTTGACGGAGGAGGATTTGTACTAATTAATGGCATTGAATTTACCCCTGAAGGTGAAATTATGGCCATGGAAACTCCATATCCTGGCGGGAATTTATTCAGCCTCTCAAGCGGAGGGGCCATTTATGTCCGAGATCCACACAACCGACTTTCAAGTAGTCAACTAAACGGTGGTGATTTTGTTGATTTAACAGAAGAAGATTGGTCTATTCTTGAACCTCTATTGGTTGAAAATGAACACCACTTCGGAATCCCACTTGCGAGATTACTAACTGTGGATGGAGAATTATGTGCTCCTGCTTCGGTCTATAGGAAGATTATCCCTCTTAAGAATAAGGCACTTTCAGTTGAAGATGGTTGGGCTGCCAAGCATGATTGATGATAGAAAGCATCAACAAATATGTCACAAAAGGAGACTACATGCCGAAGGTTCGTAAACCAAAAAGAGGTTGGCCTCGGCTACTTTTGCCGAAAAGAATGCGTCGTAGATTTCGTGAACCAAATAGTGGCCATGGCCTCCCTCCTTGCCCCCACTGCGGATTATTCGCGATGAAGAAAGATGATACTAGGGGAGAAATATATTGTACAGAATGTGGTGGTCTTCTTAGGAATTGATGCAAGAACTCTTGAATAGCAACGTCTTCGCCTAAATCCCGCTGTGATGATAACCTGATGCCGACTGCTGTTTAAGTGAGGATTGATGGGCGAACTGAGCGGGACCCTCAAGGGCCTTGACCTCTTGGGAGCACCATGATTCCAAACCCGGGCTTCACATCTGGGCCAGGTTTTTCTCTTCAGCAAAACTCGCAATATCTACCAAGTGATGGTGCGACTTGGGTTGAAATTCAACCGGAACCAATAACTCCATCCGACCCCAATTTACAGATGGCTCGACCAAGTAGACCTTGGCGAATGTACGCTCGTGTTGTGGGACTTGTAATATTGGTCTTCTTCTTTGAACAAATTGTAGCAGGTGCAATTATTGAGGCATTAAATGGTGATATCCTTTTTAGTTCAGTTTGCCTAGCTTTTTCAATTCCATTCTTGCTCGCAATGGTTGCAATGAGAAGACCACGGATTATACTCCTAGAACGTGCAATACCAGATCCAAACGGTAAGGTTTTGCATGCAATAACATCGCATGAGGGGTCATTGAGTACTCCGATGCCAACAAGGATGGGGCGCCATTTAATCAGGGATGATTCAATTCTCGATGTCCCAACCTCAAAAGCATCATGGATATTGTTCACTTGTACAGTTTTATTTTCAATTATTTTAGCAATACTTTCAGCCATTGGTGCATACATACTGGTCCTCCCCCTCTTAATTCCAACTATTCTTATTGGATTCAGCATACCTGTTATGGGTTGGTGGTCACATTCAACTCACCAAATTGGTTTGCCCACTCGAAAACGTGATGCTGAAGCCTGGTTAATGGCTGGAATGCTTTCTGGACTCCCAGCAATTGTCATCAATTCGTCAATATTTCCTGGAATTATACAATTCATTACACCTAACATATCTGCTGATGTACTATTTGCACTAACCGTTTCAATTTCCGCCCCAGTTGGAGAAGAATTTTGTAAAGGTGTAGCCATATTGTTTTTTGCAAATCGAATTAAATCACCAAAACATGGTTTCCAAATCGGATTTACGGTGGGGTTGGGATTTGCAATTGTTGAAAATTTAATGTATATCTCAAATGCCAGTGTAGATCCTGTAGCATTAGGCTTTACAACATTAATTCGAGGTATTGGTTCAATCCCAGGGCATGCATTTTGGACATCACTAACTGGGGCAGGGATTGGCTGGCATCTTATGCAAAAAAGAGCAAATGAACTACACTTAAAGGCTCGAGATGGGCAAAAAATTTCAACGCCCCTGTCGGGCGACAAGAATTGGAAAATTTTTAACCCGAAAACAGGAATAGAAATTGATTCCGTACAACCTGAACCAGGGATACAAACCCTCTCATCTGGAGTCAAAGTTTGGTTGCCACCTCAGGCGATTGGAGTTAAAGATCCATTACTAAAAATACCACTCCCAAAATCTCCTGCTTTGGGATTACTCCTTGCAATGCTAGGGCACGCATTCTGGAATGGGTCTTCAATCGTTGTTGACTTCGTCGCATTGCAACAAGGGATGGGTGAAATAGGTCGAGTGATTTTACAATTGATGTGGATTGTTTTCTTGGTCATAGGAGTACTTCTAATTGGCATGGGACTTTTGTCAAGCGTACGTGATGCCCCGGATGGGGCGGCAGTAGATAGTTACCAACAGCAACTTGCGGAAATCACAAATAGAATTAGTAGGTAAATACTTACTTAGAGTCATGCGGGGATGCAGAGTATTATGGAAAAACAACAACATATCTCTGCTGACATAAGTAACATTCAACCGCAGAAGGTAAGTCGCAGGGGCACCAGAGGCATCATATGATCGAGTTAGAAATGACTGGAGGTCTGCAACAGACCAACCTCATCATCTCAATTATCTTGGTATTACTCCTAATGGTTATCAGTCGCCTAAGACGAGTACTCAACGAATCTGGAACTTGGGCTGCAGCAGTTTTGGGGCTAGGTGTTGCTATTGCAGGGCACTGGAGTTGGCTCATGATATTACTCGCATTCCTCACATCTGGATTTGTAGCAACGAAATGGAAGTACGCAGAGAAAAAAAGTCGTGGTTTCAATGAGGGAAAAGAGGGGGAAAGAGATTGGACAAATGTGTTAGCGAATGGAGGTGTCCCTCTATTCATTTCATTACTTGCACTATATACCCAGAATTGGCAGGATCTTCTACCGATATTTTCTGCATCTGTTGCTGTCGCTGCATCTGACACATTTGCAAGTGAATTTGGATGCTTGGACCATCGTGTAAGGATGATTACTACTTTCAAAAGATGTAAGCCAGGAGTGAATGGGGGGTTTAGTCCATCTGGACAACTTGCCGCTTTCGTTGGTTCTGGATTCATTGCACTTTTCAGTGCAGCACTAGGTACTATCCTCGATGCTGAAGCGTTGAGCCAACCTGTACACTTCATTATAGGTGTCACTGTGATTGGTTTCATAGGGTGTCAGATTGATTCCGTATTAGGGGCAGTTCTCGAAAACCGTGGCTATATTGGCAAGGGTACTGTCAATTCTTTAGCAATTACATCTGGGGCGATTATAGCTTGGTTTTTGCTACCAATTATGAGCAATTAAAGCGTCTTTTTACGGCGGCCCTTAGGGCCGCCGGTTTGATGAAGGCCTAGGTTCTGGGCTCGCCATGCACGGCAGCGAAGGGAATCGTTCAGGTAATGTCCTGATGATTCTCATTGTGACATTATTGGCCACGAGTGTAGCACCATCACCAGTTTCTAGTCAAACCACAAATTTCCCAACTGGGCCGGGTCTCGATTGGAACCTACCTACTGAACATCACATATTCCTAAATGGTACGCAGGGGAATGAAGGGTTAGATCGAATTCACCCCCCAAATACTGGCTACCCTGGTGGTGAAGTCATATTCCCCGGGCATGGATTCCCAGTCTCACTTGTTTCTGCTTCAACAAATGCTGCAACTCAACCAACTAACCTCAAAGGCAACTTATCTGTTGATTTGTTTGCAGGCTTGGAAGTTGAAGATTCTACAACATGTAAGGCCACTAACATCATTCCAGGTGGCACAGCACTACTCAGTTCCCAAACAACATTCTATGCCACAGTTCGAATTGGTGATGTCACCGTCATGGACAACCTCCCGAGTGATTCAATTCCAATGGAGTATGACTGGAACAAAGCACACAAGTTCACAATTACAACTGAAATTGATGAAATGCTTGACGTAGGGGAATCAATCACGCTTGATGTATCGGTCGTGCACGATTGCGAATCCAGACCTGGTCGGCTTTTCTGGGGCACTTATGACCTCACTAGTGGATTGATAATAAAAGCAGATATGCTGACACCTTCACTGAACTCAACGGTGGACCAAAACGGTATTGCTCAAATTGAGTTTACTCCCCATTCGCCATTTGGAAGTGATGACTATTCAAACATCATCATTGATATCATTGGCCCACTAGATGGATGGGACCAAGGAGTTCACTACAGAATTATGCCGGAAGAAGAAATGAGAGTGGAGCACCTTGAATTTCCCCCTCATGGTACACGCCAAACTGATTCTGGAAGCATGGCATGGACTTGGGTCACGAACAATACAATGAAACCAGGGATGTATGTCATGGATGTTTGTATCCAAACCTCAGATGGGTTATTTGATGCAGGTCTGCTTGAATCTACGGACCCCCCTTGTCATATAATCGGTGTTCTCAGATTTGAAGTAATAGAAACTGCGGGCACTTGGGTTGCATCAGGATGGTTTACCATCATACCAATACTCTCCACATTGGGGCTCATAGGGTGGTTTTTCAGCACGAGACTTCCACCTTGGCCGGCACTAGTTGTAATTGCCATTCTCATGCTTTCTGTACTTGGAACATTGGTGGCATTACCAGATATAGGTCCAGATTCACAGCAAAATGAAGCGGCGGCACCTAACTTCACACTACTTACCCATGGTGACGGTAAAGAAAGTCTGGGGAGTTTAACAAATGGAAAGGATGCCTTGGTATTGGGAGTATTCTTAGCCGGATCACCCGCTTCCGATCTTCAAATGGAAGATTTTTCAATCGCCAAGGAAAAATTAGGTGACTCAGTTTCATTTGCTCAATTAATTACTGGAGATTCTGTCGAGATGTATGATGGCGATACTCATGCCATGAAATTAAATGGTTCTTGGCCATTATTAATTGATGAAAGTGATGGAGCCGTTGCTAAAATGCTCCCAACTGGAATTGCAGATGGAGTTGTAATTATTGATTCTGCAGGGTTCATAGTTAGTTGGAAACCCGCTAGCATGAGCCCTGTCGATTTAGAAAAATCAATTGAAATAGCTGACTCAGGAGGGGGGAGGAGCCCATTTGAACTCCTCAGTATCAGTAGCCTTATTGTAATGCTCCCCTTACTTATTTTAGGCTTACCACGTGAGCGAATTGAGGCACCGGAAGATGTTTTAATTCCAGCTGCAGGTTGGATTGGAACTTTCGGTGCGGCAGCAACTGGGTACTTGGTGTGGGCTCTTCCTGTGGCCATACTTGTTGGAGCAGCTGGTGCCATGTTTTGGACATGGTTAACATTAGCACTCATAACCTGGATGGCTTGGCAGGCCATAGCCATGATTATCTGGCAAATTGTGCCAGAAATTGATTTCATTGCAACAAAAATCCACTCAATACTACCAGGATCATACAGAAAGTGGCGGAGTCAGAAAATGTTCACCTGGGATATGCGAATGGGGCACTGGTTTGCATGGTTATCATGGATTGCTATGCCGACTCTACTCGCACAAGGTGTAGGTTCGAGAATCGCAGGAGGTGGTTGGGGCTATCTCTTAGGCCCAATTTTCCTTGCTTTTTTCACTATTATTGCAGGTTTCACTACCCTATTGTTCCGTTTAGTAGCATCTTGGGGAGGTCCAATTTCAAGACTTGGTGGTATGTTGACTAGGCCAGTTATGGTCCGAACATGGGGGGTATTCACCGCAGGAATTAGTTTCTGGATGATTCTTTGGATTATGACAAACACTCTATCCAATTAATATCTGTATAATCTATCAATTTTGGAGGCCAACGAACATTGCATCAACCATTCGATCTAGGTCAAATTCAGGTATCCAAAGCCATTCTTTTCTCGCAAGTTTATCTTCAATTTCATTGGGCCAAGAATCGGCATATTGTTGACGTATATCAGGATTAAATGAACAAGTGAAACTAGGCAGATGTCTTCGAATAGATGTTACTAATTCATCTACAGTGAATGAACACCCCGCGATATTGTATCCGGCCCTAGAATCTCCCAACTGCTCAGATGGTGTAGACATTAATTCTAATGTGGCCCGAATCGCATCTTCCATATACATCATAGGCAATCTTGTGTCTCCCCTTACAAAACAATCGTAGTGACCCGATTCAATGGCAGCAGAAAATATCTCAACTGCATAATCAGTTGTCCCGCCCCCTGCTGGAGCCTTGTAAGAAATTAGGCCAGGATATCGTATTCCACGTATATCGACACCAAATTGTTTCCAGTACATTAGTCCCAACTGTTCCCCATTCACTTTTGTTTTCCCATATACTGTAGTTGGATTGAGTGGAGTGACCTGGGGGGCTAAATCAGGGCAATCTGGTCCGAAAACTGCGATTGAAGATGGTGCATACACTCGCAAACCATGCTTTTTAGCACATTCAAACACAACTTTCGTACCACCAACATTTACTCTTTCGCATAATTCAGGGTTCTTTTCACCAGTCGCTGAAAGAAGAGCCGCTAGGTGATAAATTGTGTCAATCTGAAACTCAATAACTAATTTTTCAAGCGCATTTCCATCAAGTACATCTAGGATAAAAAAAGGACCTGATTTTAAAATAGAATGATTTGCAACATCTCTGATATCTGTCGCAATTACAGATTGTGGGTTGTAATTGTCACGCAATGCTTCAACCAATTCAGTCCCAATTTGGCCCAACGCACCAGTAACGAGAATGCGCGTGGCCATATCTGGCCTCCGGCCGAGTCGATACTTGAACTTCGGTATTGACCATAGACGGTGAAAAAAGGTCAAAACAAAGCCAACGTTCATGTACTTCGCATAAGGGGTTCAGACCCCGTTGATTGCATGCGTTATGTCGTAGTGTCGGGCGGGGTCCTCAGTGGAATAGGGAAAGGAGTAACGGCGAGTAGCATCGGCGTTTTATTGAAATCGATGGGTTTGAAAGTCACTGCAATCAAGATTGACCCCTACCTAAACAGCGATGCTGGAACCATGAGTCCTTTTGAACATGGAGAAGTTTTCGTATTAGATGACGGAGGGGAAGTCGACCTTGATTTGGGTAATTATGAGCGGTTTCTTGACATTCGTTTGGGACGCGATAATAATCTAACTACAGGAAAAGTATACTCAGCAGTGATCGAAAGAGAACGAAGAGGAGATTACCTTGGAAAAACGGTTCAAGTTGTCCCCCACATTACAAATGAAATTCAAGAATGGATTGAAAAAGTTGCCCAACAATGTAGCGATGGTAGTGGAGATAAACCCGATGTTTGTGTTATTGAATTAGGTGGCACCGTCGGAGATATCGAAAGCGCACCATTTGTTGAGGCCTTGCGTCAATTCCAATTCCGAGTAGGGAGAGAAAATATCTGTTTCTTCCATGTATCATTAGTTCCAGTTATCGGTGTAGTTGGCGAACAGAAAACGAAACCAACACAACATACGGTCAAAGAATTAAGAGCCGCAGGTTTAGCTCCCGATTTCCTTGTTTGCAGGAGTAGTGAACCACTCTTACCTGAAGTGAAAGATAAATTGTCTTCATTTTGTCATGTAGATCCGGCTCATGTTTTCAGTGCTCATGACGTGCCCAACATTTACCATGTCGCACTGATGATGGATGAGCAAGGAGCTTCCAAACTATTGGCATCCCGTCTTGGTCTATCAGTCCCGGAATCAAGACCACAGCTTGATGAATGGCGAACCATGGCGGCAAAAGTTGACAATCTGGACAAAGATTTGCGTATAGCAATGGTTGGAAAATACACTGGACTTTCAGACTCATATCTAAGTGTCATCAAAGCTTTGCAACATGCAGCATTTAATGCGGGCGCTAGGATGAACATTGATTGGGTCGAAGCCGAATACTTAGAACCTGAACAATTGACTGAAAATCCCGAAAAGCATGCAGAGTATTGGGCTATGGTCAAAGAAGCTGACGGAGTTTTGGTACCGGGTGGATTTGGTAATCGAGGTGTTGAAGGAAAAATGTGTGCTGCACGATATTGCCGTAAGTCAGGGAAGCCTTACCTTGGAATTTGTCTAGGTCTTCAAATTGCAGTTATCGACTTTGCACGAGATGTTCTGGGTAAAATTGGGGCGAATAGCACTGAATTTGATGAAGCAACTCCGCACCCAACTGTCATTTTCATGCCTGAAGGAAGCAAGACACACATGGGAGGTACAATGCGATTAGGAAGCAGGCAAACAAATCTACAAACTGAAGATTGTGAAGCATTTAGATTGTATGGTGGCGAGATGAAAATCCATGAACGTCATCGCCATCGATACGAAGTCAATCCAGAAATGGTTGAAGAACTTGAAGCCGCAGGTCTACGGTTTGTGGGAAAAGATACTGAAGGTGAAAGAATGGAGATCATCGAATTAAAAGGGCACCCTTACTTCTTCGCTACTCAATATCACCCTGAATTCAAAAGTCGACCTAATAGACCAAGTCCACCTTTTGTTGGTTTAATCGAAGCCGCTCTTTCGGCGCAATAATTGCTTAATCAACTGCGACTTTTAATAGTCTAGTTGTTCTATAACCTTGCAGAACTTTAAGATATTTTTTCTCTGCGAATTGTTCATCCAATTCAGAATCACCGGTGTCTATTCGAAGTTGATTGACGGTTAGCATTTTTGCAGGTGTGACAACCCCTAGAATATTTTCAATTCCAATAGCACGGAGGACTTCTGGCGAAAGTTGTAAGTTGCCACGCCCCAATAGAAATCCTTGTCCCCCCATTGGAGAAACAAGTAAGACACAATGCCCATTATGTTCTGTTAGAACGTTAATTAATCCATCTTCGTCTAAATCGGTTCCAATTTGATTGATTCCAATTGAAACATCAATTCCAAGTAAAGTTGGTTCTAATCCTACCTCTTCAGCTATTGTTCGCAAGGTCCCCCCAGAACCCCAAATTACCATCATATCTTGATCATCAATGAATACCTCACGGATATGATCACCGAGTGCCTCCAATACTTCGTCCTCTGCAGCAGCATGAACTCGCATCTTAGCACCCTGCATCCATCTTGGACTTGCAGGTGTGATTACTTCACCATACATTCGGACTGACCAATTCCCATCACGATAGAGTTCTTCGTCTAAATCCATCACTTCTGTACGTCCTTCCAACAAATCTCCTGATAGCCAAGCAAGGAGGACTTCTGCAGCCGCATTTGGGGACGCTGCAAAGCATCCACTGTGCATTTTTACGCCACCAGGAACACCAATCAAAGGTAAATTTCCAGCGTTGCATTCCTGTAAAGATTCAACGATATCACGAGTGGTGCCATCTCCCCCTGCATACAGTAACAAATCTATTTCCGAACTCACCAATGCCTTCACAGCATCCCTTGTGGAATCAGCCGAGGTCATTTGAGGTGTATCATATACAATTGAATACTCATTTTTAGGAATCCAATCAGAACCCATTCTACCAGAACAAGTCAAAATTTCAATGCTAGAAAGCCCATCTTTACATCCCTCTATTGTTTGTTTCATTCGAGGACCAGATCTATCTTTAGCACCTGCTTCACGAGCTTCAAGCGCACGGCCGTCACTACCCTTGAAACCTAACCGGCCACCTAGACCTGCATCTGGATTCACAAGGATGCCTATACGGCGGGACATATCACTCGCAGGTCAACAATATCCATCAAGTCTGCCCTATGGGCAGGACGATGCTTAGCCAACGCATTGAAGGAGTAGACAGTTCTCGTAGTGATGGGATGCGTATGTCAGAAGAAGACCTTGACTCCATCGAAGACATCTTTGCAAAGGAGATGGCTGCCAAACTTGCTGCTCGTGCAGAAATGGAGCAAGATGAATCTATTCCAGACGCTCCTGACGAACCTGAAAATGTCAGTGACGCTTTTGCAATTGGTGTTTCTAACCATATGCCTGTACTTTCTCCAGAACCAGTTTTCCCATCTAATGTCCCTTACGGTGAACCGATTTCACCTCTCACCAGTGCCCATCCTAAAGTTGACCCACTCTTGACACCACTAGGTCCTCCAGCATCTCCACCAATGGATGCTATGCCACCAGGGCCACCGCCTTCACAACCTCAAAAGGCACCCCCCGCTG
>JASLKH010000032.1 GCA_030747675.1 Candidatus Thalassarchaeaceae archaeon
TGCTCGTCTGTTTCCCATTTGTTCTACAACTTCTCGCAAAAACAGAAATGAATTCCTCCAAGGACTAACATCTCTCACGATGTATTCTTGTCCTGGAAGTAGCCATATTGCAAGTGCTATGGCAAAACGCTTTCTTTCAACCCCTGACGAATACACCGAGGATATCAAATATGCAATTTTATTTCTGATAACCCGCTTATTAGGGATCCAAGGAACAAAAAGTGATTTGAGTTTCTCAATAGAATCTTCAATGACTTCCATTGGAAGTGACATAAATACATCATCATTCTTGCTAGGATCAATTAAAGCGTCTAAACAACGCATCCAAGAACCCTCGTTTGTTGGACCTCCATATGATATTCCATCAGGAAAACGATGTCGCGGATGGCCATGCATCTCTCGATAATACAATGCTCTTCGAACTGCACCAGGAAACCCCTCACGATCTCCATTTTCATCAAGGTCAAGGAGCAAGCCTTCAAGCCGTTTTCTTACATCCTCAACTTGTTCTGGCCCAGAGAATTTCATAACTTCTCTCAGTGCAGTAAATTTCCGAGTTCGCAGCACACTTTTCTTGACCCAAGGGAAACACGCCAAGCAGAAATTTCCTTGCACCATCCTGTGCTTATGAATAGCTGTAGAATATCCACAACTTGTGCAATTTCCTTGAATTTCTTCCATATATCGTCCCTTTTCTTTTACTTAAATTCATGTTTAGATAAATGGTGGAGAGGCGAAAACAAACCTTGTTATCGCGCGGCTATTCATTAGCGATATCTGACCTATTTGAAGCCACGTATTGTTGCCTCAAATCTTCCTTCAAATTATCGGCCAATACGACCTTGTATTAAGGTCGGATTCTATTCCTCTTCATCAAAGAACATAGCATCATATTCCTCACGCCTTCTCAGCCTTCGGAGACTTCGATCACGCAGACGTTGCCTCCACCTTGTTCTATCTCCAGGCCTATCACGACTTTGATATTTCAATGGTAATTCACGGAACAGTGGGACAATTGATTCTGCCGATTTTAAATCATCTCGCAGTGCTAATATTAGAGCAGCCACAATATCCCCCATCACCACTTCAAATTGCCCACCCTCTTGGTTTTCATCAACGTGTATGCAAATTGGTTTTGTCATTTCATTACCAACTCTCGCCACCTTTCTAACTTCAAAGTGATCACCAGAGCGTACAGCAAGTGCATACCTAGGCCCAGTTGCACACGCTTCTTCCGGCCCAATTCGATACAAATTCCCACTTTCCCCATCCACATAGAGACCATCCGCACCAATTGTCACGTAACTTGCCATTTCTTCGACAAGTTCACGCACCCATTGGAATGATTTTGCCCATGCACTGCGCGAACATGTTAGGAATTCTCTTTCCACGTGACTAGACCAAAGAAGAATAGCCATACGACAACGATCTGCCACAATTTCACCTAACGCACCATTTGCCATTCTCGAAAATGTCTCTCGAATAATTGGTGTAATTGGTTCAGTCGCAGCCGTTATAGTGTCTATCATCGACATCCAAGGCTCTCGCCAGTAAATGTAGGCAAGCTCCTCAATCGGTCGTTGCTCTAGACCATGAAACCTGTCAAATAATAAATCCGCAAGCATATCCGTTCTTTGACAATGTAAGTCAAAAGCAGTTGAACCAAATAGCACAGTATCAAGCCCATCATTAATCCATATTTGCCCTCGCTTGTCAACAGTCACTAGATGTCCAGCAACATGACATTGTTCATCAATTAGTTTCAATTGAGTACGTATGGAAGATACAGAAAGAAGATGTGAATTTGTTCGCGTAGAACGTTCTCTAGCCTCAACAGACCATCGAACTTTGGCTATTACATCTTCTGCACTACCTTCTAATGCCCACCCAATGAAATCCACCCATCCTCTTTCTGAAAAAGGAGATGGGGTATTTGTTGCTCCACCTAAAACATGCCAATCCTCATTCTGCTCCGAATTTAGTGCTTGCATGTCTCTATGTACATTATCAAAATCTGTAGTTCGATCATTAAATGAACGACCCCAAGAAGGAATGCCCGCAGTTCGAGATAATGAAGCATCCACCCAGGGATTACAAATGTCACATAAAGTTAGATTGGTATTTGGGCGTTTAGCAGCTACTGGATAATGACAACTCTGGCACGTATTAATTTCTACATCGCTCATACAATCACCTAGTTATTGTGCACATCATATTGTGTGTTTCCAAAACTCCAACCTTCTTTCATATCTCTCCACTCATTGTAATTAGCCTTGTTAATTGAGTTGAGATGTTCATACGGAGTAACATAATCAGCTGCACCACGTCTTCTACCATCTCTATCATATCCAATTTCAGGAGAATATAGAGTGTGTTTTATTCGAGCAGTATCTACAATATTTATTCCAACGGAAAGAATATTTGAAGCATCACCAGCATATTTACAATGATAGTTTGAACAACGAATTTCCAAACTCCAATTTGGATATGATAAAGTCCCACATTTTGGGCAAAACATCATTCCCACTCTCCACGAAATTTGTCCGACCAATTTGAATCTTCGTCAAATTTCACATTTCCACCATCGTTGGGAAGAATACTTTCAGTCCATTTAATGTCAAGCAATGCCTTTTGAATAGAGACATCAAGCCATTTTTCTATTTTCGTAATTATTTGTTTTATATTTTCATCTTTAGTCATTTTATCACCTTATTTAGGACGGAGGCTTTGCACCTCCACGGACGTCATTCTCGCGAGTACGTCTATACGCGTAATGGCAGATAGCATGGATTATCTATCTGTATAGTAGCAACTATGCTACCTATTGGCCAACTCTTCTTCATTCAAAACTTAGCCATTTTTCGGATCAGTCCCCGATCCCAGTTCGAGAGTAGAATTCTTTTATTCTACAAGCCAGTAATAATTGGAAAACAATTTTTACAATACTATTTTGTAGATGAAATCAATCATCATCACAGTAACCATCAATTCCATCCATGTTCCCCACAGTTAGAATTAATGGTCCAAGAACTGCAATACCGACTCCGATAGCAGCAACCTTGAACAAACCTTTGAAAAAGCCCATTTTATCACCTTTTTTTTGGGATCAGTCCCCGATCCCAGTCCGAGGGTAGAATTCTTTATCCTACAAGCAGTAGTGAAAACAAACTCACTACATTCCAACTCAATTTTTGATGTGTTTACAGGATATTCATATTGAACTTCCATGGCAAGGCCAGAAAATTTCAAACACAATATCACTACAAGTTCGACATAGACCATCATAAACAGATAATCCGCGTCGCCCACATCCTTCATTACATTCAGTCATTTTTTTCAACTCCACCATCCTCTCGAAAACGAGCCGATGGCTCTAGGGGGGAGAATACCTTAATCTAGGAAGAAAATGGAATCCAGTACGTCTTTTAAGTCGAGTCCTCGGCCACCATTGGCGGTGCAAAAATCCTTTCTTAATTTCTTAATTTGCCCCGCAATTTCCTTCGGTAATTTCAAATTTTCATGTAATTCCTTGAAGGTTTCAAGTGTAATTTTTCGTAGAGTATCAATATCAGCTGCATGGGTTCCAAATGAGTCATGCACTGCCCAGAAGTCAAACCCCTTTTGTTCTCCTTCACAATATGTTGACATTTTATTCACAACCATTGCCATATGGGCGCCATCAAGAGAGTGTACATAATTTGCAGCAATAGATGTCGCTACCTTATTCTTTGGAGAGTTTTTGTCGTAGACCTCAACTCGATCATCTTCCTTAAGTCGAGCAATCAATTCCTCTTTGGAACCAGTTTGTAGAATGAGTTTTTTCTTTTTTCTTTTTGAGTTTCTTTGCCTGATAATTTCTTTTAATTCCCTTCGTGACATTTTGCCGTAATAGTCCACCTTTTCAAGAGGGGGATGACTAATGGTGAAAGTACAATTGATTGTACCTCGAAGATACGCATCTAGATCTTTAGCAAAGTTATGTTCATCACCTTGCTTTATTAATTCATTTAGATTTTCAATGTATGATACCTCTGAATCCCATTCGATTTGCTTATTCCCGTATTCAGCATTCCATTTTTCTATAACGTGACTTAACCTCCAACTTCTTTCTCTTGTCGTAGGGTGTGTTTGCCCTTCTTTCAACTTCGATCCAACTAGATAACCCAAATCATCTTCAGTCAAAATTTTTTGATTATTGTGAAGTCTTTCTTCTTGTTCCCGTCTTTTCTCGAGCCAATAACTATCAACAGCAACAACCTTTTTCTTTCCTCCGACTTCCATTTTGGGGTTCTTTACATTTGAGAATTTTAATTCGGTTCTTTCAGGGTACCGATTTTTTGTTTTGAAACCAGTGGGAACCTCCCAATTCAATTCGTGATAATCGTTTTCATCAGAACTGACTGAGTTTTTCATTGTCTCACGGTATTCATGGTATTCTGGAGCCTCTATTTTGAGTGCCTTTGTAAAAAGTAGAACAATATCTTTGCTAAATCGTATTTGTTTTCCAGGTGGGACTAATGAATCATCAATGCCCAAAACGTCATAGAAAAACGATGCTTTATGCCACATTTTTCCAATTTTCATCTTCGGTTTCTTGCCTTTGATTTTCCCATTCTCTTCCCACAATTTCCACTTTTCGTTATATTTTACCCGTTCTTCAGGATTTTCAGGTACCATTCCATTCTTTTTTCCATTATGTGTTACAAATTGTTCCCATTGATTATGTAATCCTGCCCCATATGCACTTTGCATTACAATGGGTTTGGCTATACTTCTCCCATTTGTGAATATTTTTTCGTATATCTTGGATAAATTAGCCTTATTTTTATTGGTAACAAGTTTTGTCAATTTCTTCTTCGTATCTCCATGGTTAGCTAATTTTTCCGCTTGGTTCGCGACGAGTTGATATAGGTCAGATTTTTGATTTTTATTATCAGTTTTAATCACATTGACTTTACTTGCCAATTCGTATGATCTTAAAAGAGCAGAAATGTGTTGATAACCATTCACAGTCGCATCTAGATTGACAGGTTGATTGCTCATTACTTTATCCCAATCACCACCATTCCTGTCAAAATCGTCCCATGCTTTCTTCATGGCAATTGTGTTTGCTAGTCTTAAGAAAGCCTCATTTTTCTTTCTTGGATCAGACCACCACCCACCTTCTTTTTGAACCGTAACATAAGACATTGGTTTTTCAGCAATTTTAGAAAGCATATCGCGTTTTTCTTCAGTCCACTTGGCTCTTTTTTCAAACGATTCCCCCTTCATTTCTCCATAAAGGTTGCACACTTGCACTCGTAGCCAAAAAGCCCCCCTTTCACCTAAAGGCCTGGATTCCCTAAATACAATTGAAGCCTTTTGAAAATCTTCACCTTGTGGACTCAAATTGGGATGGGAATACAAACGCCCTCTAAAATCGCATGAGAAAGGATTCCAGAAAACAGAACCATATTCAGAGGGATGATTCTTGTTTTCTTTGTCATAGTGCCAAATTAATCTATCTATGGTGTCCAAAGTCATTTTCCAATTACTATATTTTTCCCAGATATTCAGTCTTGAAGCATGGGATGAACATTTTTTAAAATTATCTTTTCGTGACTTTCTTTCCCTGCAAGATTCAGTAATACCTGCATTGCATTTAGGATGAGGGCATTTCACGCGTTTTATACAGAATGCAGCCAATCTTTCTTTAATTTCGGGTCTGAAATCACGATTAAAAACTCTCATTTGCCTGCCATCCGACCTACTTTTTTCAGAATTACCCAAACTAATTGCTTTGATGAAATCTTCATTAATTTTCCATTGAGTTTTTTGCAAGTTATTGAGTGCTTTACGCACTCCTTCACCAACATCTTCAACACGCTCCCAATCATCTTCTTCAAACCGTCCATGTTTGAGAACAGTTTTCCTGTGTTGTTTTTGTAAGGGCCCACCATATAATTCGTTCTTACTTTGACTTTTTTGTGCATTCAGCAATGCCTCAACTTTTTGAGGATCACCTCTAATTCCACTTAGATTTTCAAAACGGTGTTCAGAAGGCCTGCAATTCATGTATCCCCCGGGGTATGGCTGATAGACCCTTAATGCGGCACTGGGGTATCGTGCTTTACTTTTCGAGAATTTATTCACACTGTTTTTTTCTTCCTCATTAATTTCTTTAATCATGTCGTCAGTGAAGTAAATTAAACTTCTAACTTTGTGATGCTGATCATACCATTCATCGGGAATTTTGTCGTCAGCAGAAAAACGATCATCACCATTCCTTTTGTAAAAATCAATGGGGTTTTGCCTTTCTTCCTCTGACATTTTTCGAATTCTAGTCCAATTTAATTCACAACTGCAAATGGCAATAATGCAATGATGAGCAACATAGAGGCCCAATTCGTTTCTTTTGGCTAGTGGTGAGAGGCCTTCTAATGCATCTGGAAAGTCATTAATAAGACTTTGAAACCTCTCCTCATCTTCCTTGTTCGTCTGAATGGTTGATGCAATTTCTTGATACATATCAGGCAACAAGCACCTAAATTCCCATCCATCCTTTTTTTCAATTGGTCTTACAGCCCGCAAAACAGCTCTGACAACATCTCCATAGAATTTATTTTCACTATTGGCAAGTTTTTCTTGCATATATTTTTGAAATAATATCTTTGGAGCCTTGGAATTACCGTGCACCTTTCTTTCTTTCAGATCACGGAAAAACCCACCTTCTTTTTTGATGAATTCTTCTAATTTTGTAGCTAAATTGGAAACGATTCTCTTTGCCTCTTCTAAATCGCTAAAAGCTTTGGACATTGTAATTGTAAATGGGCTTGAATTACCACTTCTAATACTCTCTAAGCGATGTTGTTGCACAACTAAACCAGCATGTTCATGAAATTCATTCGCCTGAGCAGAAGTCATTTTTTCCTTTGTTAACAAATCAGGTTTAGATATCCCGATATTTTCTAACCAATCATACCAATCCTCACCGGGTGAAAGGGGAACGGGTACTCTGTCCATTCTCTCTCCCATGAGACTTCATGCACCACAATTGACTTCAAATTGACCGAGTAACTCTCAGGATTAATTTCATCCGTAAGAACTCAAGGGTCGAAGCGTGGATAACTCACTTTCCCTTGAGATAGGCCTTCCTGGCACATTGCTTTCCGAGGCTTATTTTGATTGTCGCTTCTCTTGTTTGAGAGAACCCCTTGGTTTTGCCCGAGGAGCTGAAAGGCTAGCAGATGACCCCGAGGCAATCCACGCATGGTGGGAAACAGCCAAAGGCCAAGTTCTTGCAGTTGGTAGAATTCATAAAATACCCAGTAATTCGGCTGGATCCCAAGCAGACCATGCAGGGCTCAATGCAACACAGTGCCCTCCTTTCACCCCACTTGAAGAAAATGGGAACTTGCGCCCTGCTGTGCAAATTCGACAGATGGGGACGCGAAATGAATGGCGTAGGCAAGGGCTAGCTAGTGGACTTGTAGTTGCATTGGAAGCGGCTGCAGTAAGTCATTGGGGGGCGAAAAGTGGCTGGCTTCAAGCACGTATTGAAGCAATACCAATGTATGAAAGTGAAGATTGGGACCAATATGGAGACGAATATGATGTCAAAGGCATTGGACCCCATTGTTCTATGTGGAAAATATTTGACCACTCGGAGGAATAACATGCTTTCAGATGAAGACACTCACTTTGCTATTTGGCTGGATAGAATGTTAACAAAAGAGCCAGATTTACGTCAAAGCTTGGGTGTTGAAAAGGAGGCTAAAAGGGCATCTACAATCCCCCGAATAATTTTGTTAGAAGATGGTGAACCAGCAGCCTATGCTGAATTGCGTAGAGTGGGAAGAGCCGTTGAATTAGCAACAGTAGTTGTAGATCCTGAACAACGTGGCCGGGGTTTATCCCATGATTTAGTTCACCAAGGATGGGAAAGATGGCGCCAAGATCCAATAGTACATGGCCAATCTGTGATGCCTGAGATCAATTTCGCACAAGCGTCCCTACAGGAGGAATCTAATCAGACTGCGTCTATTGTGAGAGGACCCCTTATTTCGTTCACACGAGACCCAGCAATGGCCGCAGCTCTTATTGGAGGCGGTTTCACATTAATACCCAAAAAACGTAGACCATCCCGCCTTTGGCTGTGGAAATCCGATAATGGGATATTACCGATTTCAATTCAATTATCACTTGCTTTTGATCGTCTTGGACGAGGTCTCCGCCTATTGTTTACCCAACCAAAAAATCTCATTCATTTCCTACAAAATACTCGAAAATATCGCTTGTTTGTGAGAGTCCCTGAAGATGCAGAACGACTACCTCCTCGAATGCACTCTCGCTCCCAAAGAGAATCTGACGCACCCCAGGGCATTGCTCCCGATGTGATTGACCAACTAGAAGTGGTAGGGTATTCTCCTGAAAACGAATCTTCAGGTCAAGTCAACGCCTGGGATGAAGGAGAATAAACAGTCAAAGCCGCTGTCGTGCATTTCGTTGCGCATCAACTGCACAAATTGCTGCCATGTGAACTACATCACGAACAGCATCTCCTCGTTGAAGTACATGGACTGGTTTTGCCATCCCTTCTAGAATCGGTCCAGTCATTTCAGCACCACCCAATCGTTGTAGAAGTTTGTAAGAGATATTGGCTGAAGCAAGGTTTGGGCAAATGAGTACATTGGCTGGCCCATTCAAGGTCATGAATGGATAACCCTCTTGGATGTCTGGAATTAATGCAGTATCAGCCTGCATTGGACCATCAATAATCAGAGAAGGATCCAATTCACGTGCTATACTCAGCGAATCTTCAATGCGATCAGTTCGAAACTCTCCTGATGAACCAAAGTTAGAGAATGACAGAAGAGCAACCCGCGGTTCAACTCCAAATCTCTTTGCTACTCGCGCCGTTTGAATTGCAATTTCCGCTAGTGTTCTCTTGTCAGGATATATGTTGATAGTTGCATCACCAATGAACATTAATTTCCCTTTAATTGTCATCATGTAAGTTCCAATCACACGATGTGCATTTTCATCGGTGCCAATTGTTTCTAGACAAGGTCGCAAGAAGTCAGGATAATTTCGTGCAATTCCTCCGATAATACCGTCAGCATCGCCTAATTCAACCATCATTGGCCCGAAGTAAGTTCTAGATTTTAGTAGCCGCTTAGCATCGGGCCTCGTCACACCCTTACGCCCTCTTTTCCTGTGCAGCGCGTCAGTGTAGGTTGTAGAACGCCGCGAGTCTTCCCGCGGATCAATCATTTCACATTCAAATTCAAGGCCTAATTCTTCTTTCATTGCCTCGATTTCGTGAATTCTACCTAGCAATACGGGTTTACAAATTCTTTCTTGAATGCATTGCGCTGCGGCTTTGAGCATTGTGGGATGATCACCTTCACAGAAGACAATACGTTGTTGATTTCTGGCAGCACGATCCATCACTCCGCGCATAATTGAACGGGTCAAACCCAACCGACTTTCCAACTCATTTCGATAATTGTCAATATTGAATGAAGCGGCAACTTCGGGACTTACTTTGCCTTCTGCAACAGCAGTAGCTGCCACAGCACTGGCTTCCCACATGAGAACTCTTGCATCGAACGGCTTTGGAATCAGATAATCTGGTCCAAATTGAATTTGCTCTCCACCATAAGCAGCAGCAACATCGTCTGGAACAGGTTGTTTTGCCAAGGTGGCTAACGCATGGGTTGCAGCCATTTTCATACCTTCAGTAATTTCAGTAGCTCTAACATCGAGCGCACCACGGAAAATGTATGGGAAACCCAGAACATTGTTGATTTGATTTGGATAATCAGAACGCCCGGTTGCTATTATGGCATCATCTCGAACTTTTTGAACTTCTTCAGGCATTATTTCAGGTGTTGGATTTGCTAGAGCAAAAATCAATGGATTTGAGGCCATTCTTTTTACCATTTTTCCGGTAACTAATCCTCCTTTAGAAAGCCCAAGGAATACATCGGAGCCAACTAATGCATCTCCCAAGTTACCATCAGGAACATCTCGAGAAAATTTAGCCTTGTAGCGGTTTAACTCACCAGCATCCTTGCGTTTTGTAGTAAGAATGCCTTTGGAATCACACATCAACAAATTTTCCTTTCTCACACCTAATCTGACATAGTGTGTAGCACAAGAAATGGCACTAGCACCTGCACCAGATACAACGACCTTAACTTGACTAATATCTTTGTCAACGACTTCAAGGCCATTTAGCAGAGCAGCACCTGAAATAATTGCAGTCCCATGCTGATCATCATGCATCACCGGAATATCTAACTCTTTTACCAATCGCTTTTCAATTTCAAAGCACTCAGGGGCTTTGATATCTTCTAAATTGATGCCGCCAAAAGTAGGAGCAATTCGCTTTACGGTATCTACAAATTCATCAATGTTTTCAGCATCAACTTCAATATCAAAGACATCAATATCTGCAAATGCCTTGAATAATAACCCCTTCCCTTCCATCACTGGTTTACTTGCTAAGGCGCCAATATTTCCTAGGCCGAGAACAGCTGTACCATTGCTGATAACAGCAACCAAATTCCCTCGTGCCGTGTATTCCATCGCCTTGTGAGGATCTTGCTCGATTTCCAAGCAAGGATATGCAACTCCTGGTGAATATGCTAATGATAACTCACGCTGAGTTGAATGAGGTTTTGTAGGGACTACTGTGATTTTTCCACGGGGTTCTGATGAATGATAATCGAGCGCATCCTTACGGAGTTGTTCATCGCTCATTTTGTGCCCTCAATCTAATCGGTTCTGCATATCCCATATCCCCTTTCCCCCACAGAATTGACATTGTGCATTATTTTCACAGTATTTTTCACCCTCCAAAACCTAATTTTTTAATGTGGTATACTATGTATACCATCGACACAATCAACCAAGACCTTCAAAAGTAGTAAATCAAGCGTTGATGCCATGATTACCCCTGAGGCCACTGTGACCCCAGATGGAAAGAGACGTGCAATATCTCTCGTTACAATTATGATTTTGGCATCTTGGTTGCCCATGGGAACTCCTTGGATTGCAATTGCTCATGCTGGTGTTGTGGCAGAATGGGGGTCTGAAGGATCAAACGATACGGGCTGGATTCAGTTGAATGCAACATTACCGAATTCGTTGGCTCAATCAGCAACAGCGGACTTAATGTTAGATTTCGCTCCAGGGGCAGCAATTGATAATTTAACATTCGAAATACGTGTAAATGGCTCAGATGGAATTTGGGTTGAAGAACCTCAAATTCTCTTACCTGACGCCCCGGCCAGTCTATTGGATTGGCGTGGCCTTGGAGCTTTAGGTCAACAAAATAATTTCATAGGGAGCGACCCCCACACAAGTCGCCTCTCTCCTAATAGCGATTCAAATGCAGGCTGGGTCTTACCTGGTGGTGCAACAATAACTGATGTAGTCATCGAAGCATTACGGCCAGCGGACCCCTTAGTTTCCATGCAAAGAATCGAAGTTAATGTTGCAGATACAGATATTCATCCCATTGATGGCCGTCTTTATTGGGCATCTGGTGACTCACTTGTGCAAGTAGATTCTCAAAATAATCCACCAGTGATTGAAGTGTTTGATTTGGATCAAGACATCCTCGCTATATCAGTTGATAGTTTCAACAATATCATTTATGTTGCATCTAGAGATGAAAATGCAGGGTATTTGCATGTTTATTCTTTGATAGATTCTAGTTACCTCGGTGAAGTCACAACACCAGGATTAACATTTTCAGCATTGGCAGATGGCGGCTTTGGGGGGCTATGGGCCTCAGATGGTGACGGATTATATTCTGGTAATTTCCAACTTTCAATGGGAACGCCGATGGTGACTTGGACGCGAGTAGTAGACCTTGCAGTAGGAGCAAACCATGCAGCTACTGACATTATGGTACTCAGTACCGATGTGTGGATTTCGACTGATGGTTCGGGATTATATCATTACGATGCTAGTTCCGGTGCAGCCAATCATTATGATACACAGAATGCCTTGCCTAGTGATAGAGTAATTGATTTAGAAATGGCCGGTTCCCACTTGTTGATTGCTACAGCTGATTCAGGAGTATCACGTCGCGATGTATCTACAAATTCATGGCTTGCAACTTGGACTAACGGAAATTGGCTTGCAAGCAACTCAATCGCCTCACTTTCTTCAATCGACGGTTGGGTCCACATTCTTGCAGGCGATACGATACATGCATACAATACCACAAGTTTGTCCTTTACGAATGCATGGACAATGACAGATTTGTCCCTATCTCGGGAAGTAGGAGATTCTCTAATTCCTTGGCCTCACGGCGGCTCTCGTTCACCCTCAAATCACAGTGTTTTGGTCGGTGACTCTTCTGGAACATTTGCAGTACTTCATCCTTCATTACCCAGTCATGGTATTTCTCAAGGTTCATGGGATCAAATGATTTTTGCAACGGGTCCAAGCGAAGATCAAATGCGTGATGCAATTGAACTAAATGGAATAATTTACATTGCGGCCGGTGAAAAGGTTGAGCGCTTTGATATGAATAATAATCGATGGTTGAATCCATTGACTGGTAACTCAGCGCCTTACTCAAGTGCCATTCAGTGTATTGCAACCGATGGCACGAACATCTTCATCGGAAGCGAAAGTTCTGGAGTCATAATGATTACAATTAATGGCACCACAGTAATTTCTGAAAATGCAGCACAGTGGGTTACAGCCGACGGCCTTTCCTCTAGTGAGGTTGGAGACCTAGCCTACGAGTCGGCCACAGGTCAAATCATCTCCATGCACCCTTTTGCAGGTATTTCTGTCATAGATCCTACTAATTCAACAGTTCCTCAAACATGGACCGAATTTAATGGCCTCAATTCAAATGATATTACTGCCTTAGCAGTCCGAGGAGGTATCGCTTATGCGGGCACAAACAATGACGGAGTTGAGAGAATTGATATTGTAAATTCCACTTTGCTGACTCCTTGGACATCAACAGGAATGGACGATGTTGATGCAATGCCTATTGCCATTGACGGCTCCACACTTTATCTTGGGATGTATGGGTTTGGCGTTCTCGTTTACGATATGTCAACTGGTGAGCAAACAGGACTATGGCAAAGAACGGGAGGGAATGGACCAGGTCAATCTAACCAAATTCCATCAAACAATGTTCTTTCCCTTGCAATTCTCACTCCCGGTACTGTACTTGTTGGTACAAACAATGGGGGTGCACAGCACACATCTAGCGGTTGGTCTAATATGGGTAACACTGGAAATGAACGAGCAGATCAATTTTATGACTGGGATTTCGATAATCAGCACATCTATGCTGCTACTGAAACAGGTGTTTGTCAGTGGACTAGATCAGGTCTTCAATTCCAAAAGTGCTGGGATGATAACCCAGATGGACTTCCTGGGGAAGATACCTATGCGATAGAATTGATTGAACCCAACCGAATTTGGGTCGGCCAAAATGAAGGGGCAGGAGTCATAGATGTAACCAATGATTCAGTGATTAAGAGTTGGGAAGCAGGAGTTAATTCAGGTAATGCAAAAGTCATCGTCATTGGCGACGTGGCATATTTGGGCTATGATGGAATAGGTATTCTTCGATATGATTTGGTTACAGATGAATGGCTTTCCCCATGGGACGCTGTAACTTCTAATCTCATTGAAAGTAATGGAGTTACAGCCATGGTTCAGGACATTAATCCAAACCGCATTTGGGTTGGAGGCGATATGGGACTCAACCTCATTGATGTTGTCAATGCAACGCTCGAAAAAGATTGGGACTCAGGAAGTAATTCAGGTGGAATCACACTTTCCAACCAAGAGCCCGGGGAGCTAGTAATCGTTGGCGATACGATGTATTACATGCAGGTCCGATTTGGAAATAATGGATATTCATCAAACGATAATATTTACCGTTATGATATAATTAACATGACTCAACTCAGTACATTGGATGTGGGTAACTCAGAAGGATACTCAGCATTGGTCCATGGAATGGGTGCAGTTGGAGACATCATTCATTTTGGAATATCTCCAACTAATTGGTGGCAAGGAGATGGCCACATGGTTCGTTGGAATCATACCAGTGGGGCATGGATGGACTCAATTGAAGCTAAAGGACAAGTTGAGCGAGTAAATGCACAATTTGCAGGTGACTGTAACCCTACACCCACAAATTGCCATCTTTATGCAGCATATGGGAATACCCCCTTACATCAGGTTGACATGAATGGAAACCTTGTGCGTTCATGGGATGATTCCGTTCTCGAGGGTCCAATCAGAGGAATCGCGACATGGGATGGTACAGTACTCTTTGGTACAGAAGACGGCATCTCTCGGTACAACTATTCAAGCAATACTTGGTTATCTGAATGGACTTCCAACAATGGTTTACCCAACAATGTTGAGGATGCCGTATACTCAATGGAAACAATAGGGGATGATCTGTGGGTTTCTACAATGGCCACGTCAGGCTGGAATCGTAATTCGAAGATATTGCAACTCAATGGAACATCAAATCAGTGGACAGTTCATGATGTAGGTAGTGGGCAAGTTCCTGAAGGGTATGGCGCTGATATCGGTATTTGCAATGATATTGTTCATGTGGCATTGAATCGGTGGGCTGGATGGGGTAGCCAAGGAGGCGTTGCTCGCTATGATTTATCGACAGGAAATTGGCTATCGGATTGGAATCAGGGCGCAGGGGGATTGCCTCATGACAATCCCGTTGCCATTGCGTGTGATGATGCTTACCAAATCACCTACATCGGATTTGAAGAAGACGATGGGTCCATTGCTCGCTATGATTATGTCAATCAACAATTCCTTGCAACATTAGACGAAGATGACAACGTGGTAAGTGAACCAATTTTCCCTGGTGCAATGCAGTATCAACTTGGTAGTTTATTGGTTGGACACTATGATGGCGGAGGAATCACATATATTTCCACAACCGGGCAAATTGTAACGGCCGTTATTCCATTCAGTACGGATGCAGAAGCAACTAGCATTGATCTTGTCCCAGGTCAGACATTTGAATTTGCAGTTGGCCGGGCTGGTGGAGCAAGTGGATATAATCGAGTTGACAACCTAAATGGAAATGGTTTGAACCCTGGTGCATGGGATAATCTCGCAACACTTTCTACAGGTAGAATCGCAGAATTCACAGGCAACTCAACCCATATTTGGGCAGTACCAATAGATGACTTTACTTCGACATATGGTACAGCAATTCTTGAAGGTGAGTATCAGTCTAATGGGAGTATTGAATGGACTCGTGCATGGAACCTAAATGCTGAATTGGTCAATGAAATTACACTTGATGGGAACACTCTGTGGATTACAACTACAGGGTTAGGTTTACACCAAATCGATTTGGTAAGTGGTAATTATACCTTCACAGGATATCCATTGCATGGGCAAATGGACGGTTTGACTTGGTATGGTAATGAATTAATTGTGGGTTTAATGGGAACACCTTCAACAGCTGCTGGAGTCCAACGATATGACACCTCTACAGGACAATGGGGTGCCGGCCGCATTTCAGCAGGCCTGCCGAGTAATTTTGTCCGAGATTTCGAGAAGATTGGTGATTTAGTTTACATTGCAACACTTGCTGGAATTGGTGTTTGGAATTTATCAGCAGATGATTGGGAAGACCCAATGACAACCGCCGATGGTTTACCAACTCCATTCATCACACATCTCGATTCAGACAACGGTATCCTCCTGATTGGCACGCCTTCCGGTTTGATGTCATACGAACCTGGCCTTGGTCTTGGACAAATGTACGGCCGCAACCAGGGTTTGGTTGGAGACTCAGTTAATGGCATTGCCAAGATTATAGATCCTGCAACAGGAATTACTACTCTTTTCGTTAGTCACAACGGAGAGGGCCCAACACGACCCGGATTTAGCGAAGTTGTTCCAGTAACTCCAACAAGCCCTCCTGGTGTTGTTTATACAGTTCTAGACACAACGTTAGTCGACATATTACCAAGCAACGGCATCACTGCATTAGCTAGTGATTGGTGGGGTATCCACATTGGAACTGACGCTGAACCATTGATGCATTGGAATGCATCTGGTAACGAAATGGAGCAAGGAGCCTCAATTTCAGGATTGTCGTCGTGGCCGATACAGCACATGGATAGCGACGGCCAAAATATAATTGCAATTTCCAGCATGGGTGTTGATTTGATTGATGTGACAACTGGATTACATCCTTCCACTCAATTGATTTCATATGCCGGTCTCTCCGCCGGAACAATTTCTTCTAATGGTGTGTACATTGTTGGGATGGATGGCTTACATGTATGGAGCGGCCACCCTAGTTTCATTGAGATTGACAGGTCTTCCATGAGACGTGCTGACCCATTAACGATTACTTTAGGCGGAAGTTCTGGAAGTTCTTTAGATGCAACTGATGAAGCACGGCCGGGTAACAAAATTACCTTGATTAATTCAAGTAATGCCGTGTCTATTCCGGCTTTTGGAACAGCAGGCCCAGGAAATATCCCAGTGACACAAGACATGCTTACACTGTCTAGTCCAGTATCGGGTGCAGCAACGTGGGTGGCAAGCACTCGACTAAATTATTCAGGTTCATGGGATTTAGCGGCCTTGAATAGTAATCTCCAAACAACAGTACAAGTTGCTATTGATAATAGTGTATTGACTTCAATGGGGCGCTCATTACATATTCAACTACAATCACCAGTTAACGGCTCTCTTGAAGTTCGACTAACCTATGACTGGGTAAGAACAGAATCTCCAAGTGAGATGATTGATCTCTTCGATCGCCCTGAAGATGGAGGGGGCACATTGATTGCTCAGTGGACAGTAACACAAGACCACTCTTTCAATGCGTATCAGATATATTTGCGTCCGAATAGTAATTGGACAAGCGCCCCAACATCTTCTGACTTACTGGGGACGACATGGGACGGGCGTTATACAAATTGGCAACGAGACACGATTGAATTGAATTCTCATGCAGGTCAGCCATTGATTGATGGTGTGCCCTACTGGGCCGTAGTCGTAATTGAATACCCAGATGGCACCATTGGTGAACCTAGTGATCCGATAGGTCCAGCAATCCCTACGAATGAAATTCCAATGCCTCCTGAATGGGCAAATGCAGGTCCATTTTTGGACGGAGATGATGGAGATTTATTCATTGAATGGAGTCCATGTACTGAGTTGGATGCAGACGTCACACGAATTTGGGCAAGCCCTACGCCAATAAGCAACGCAGTTGGGTTGCTTGATTACGTTGAATTAGCTAACGATGCTGGAAATAACACATCGTTATCTCTTGAAGAAGGCCGTCCTTATTGGGTAGCATTAACTTGCGTTGATGAAAGTGGCCAACATGACCCTGAAAATGCAACGATTGTAGGGCCAGTTGTCCCAACAGGTGGAATTGATGATGGAATTGCCCCTGACCCTGTAAGTGATATTGCTGCATGGGACACTCCAGACGATGAAGGTGGAAGGATTAATGTTTCATGGACACCAAATACGGAGAATGATTGCGCTTGGTACACAATATTCGCTACACCGGTGGTATCAGAAGAACCCCCCTTATGGGCAGATGATGCTGAAATTGCAGCAATCGTCCCTGACTGTGAAATTAATGGTACTATAATTTCAAAAATAGGTGAATCGATAATCATCGATCAACAATTGTATTGGATTACCGTAGTCGCTTCTGACAAGTGGGGCAATGTTGATCATTTCAATCTCACGTGGGTTTCAGTATTCAGTGTTCAAGATAATTTAGGAATCAACCCACCACCACGCGTCGAAGGATTGATGGCTTGGGATCACCCAGATGATGATGGGACTGCAGTCGATGTAGAATGGACCCCAACGGGCGTTGATGACTTTGCATTCTATGTTGTTTGGGCCAGTGAACAACCACTGAACGATGTAGCAATCAAGTGGGTTGAATGTATTGATGACCCTAGCGCCTGTGGCCTAATGCAGATTCCACAGCAAAGCCAAACCTTCGATGGTCAAATGCAAATTGTTGTTGAAACTGCATTGTATGGTGAAACCTTGGAAACATCAACACCTTCTGAAATTATTCCTGGTAAACCGATTTGGATAACTGTAACAATTCACGACATCAAAGGAAATGCCTTCCTCACTCGTCTATCAGATCACATGGTATTGGTTACACCCATCGATAATTCAGCAGATCAAATTGCACCAGATCGTATTGAGGGACTTGAAGTCGAAGATCGACCAAATGACAATGGCGATGGTTTGTGGGTTTGGTTTGAAGAAAGTCAAGCAAGTGACATAGATCATTACGAAATCTATGCTGATGGTATACCATTTGGAGAAGTGGGAATCCGACCAGTTGCAATGAATGTATCTCGCGACACTCCACAACCAATTGAATTAGAATCTCGTTCAGGTGGAATCCCAATCACGCCTGGTGTGATGTTGTGGATCACAGTTGTACCTGTTGACACGGCTGGTAACGCTTGGCGAACGAATCTAAATGACGTCAATGCAATGCCTGTGAATAACAGTTTAGAAGATCCAGGGCTACATCTCCCTGAAGTATTAGGCATCAATGCTTCATGGAATGGTCCAGGTACGGATGTTGTAATCACGTGGAATGAGACTAGGGACCCTCAAGTGCAAGGCTACTATGTCCATATCAGCGATGAGGAGTATGTTGACAACCGCTTTGCATTGTTGGTAACAGAAGATTATATCCAAAATACACGGTTAACAATGAATGCCACAACTTTCGACTTGGTAAATAACCAGGTTTGGTACGTGTCAGTAGTGGTTTCAGACGGCCAAGTAAATCGCTTTGGTGTTGAATCTGTGATGGTGCCTGTTTGGCAGCCTGGACAAGCTTCGGCTGAAGATGAAGATTTGAATGAAGAAGGTTCTGGCGCATGGTGGCAAAGCCTCAGTGTGATGGAAATTGCATTGCTTGCAATTCTTGCAGCGATGATAGCCTTGCTCAGTTTGATATTAGTAGTTAGATTGCGGAAACCACGCTATGACCCATTGAAACACGCAACGCCAAATTGGGAATTGCAATTGGAAGATTGGAGTGGAGATGATGGAACAGGAACCCCCATGACCCCTGAAGTAGATTTCGCAGATACATTAATTCCTGCTGCAAGTAGTATTGAATCAACTCCAACAGTTGCGACAACACCTAGTTCAGTCGATTCAAATGCAGGATTTGCACCACGAAATACGACACCAGAATCAAGTATTGACGATCTCGCAAATGATTTGCTTGGCAATGCTTCATCGAAAGGTGACGATATTGACACATCGTTCCTTGATGACTTGCTCTGATACGGCTTTGCCTCGTGCATGACTTGAAGCATAGTACGGCTTTCCCGAAACCGATTGCGATGGATGCGACCACATCAGTTGGCGCCTCCGTTTTTACAACATTACGTTGGGATAATGGTCGTGTCGCTTGGCTGGATGAGCATTTAACTCGCCTTCGTAAACATGCAGAGAGAGTTGGTATTGAATGGCCAGTAAACATCCAACAAGATATTGCTTCCATATCGCCAACAGGCGAGGGAAACCTCTGTCGAATTCAATTGAATAAAAACGGCCAAATTGAATTAACTTTGAGAATGTCACAATATAACCAATCTCCATTGAGTGCTCTATCTGAACCAGCTCCAAGGTTCCCCAAAAGTGTCCAAGGCACCAAACATGCTGCATGGAGTGGTTATTCTGATGCACGATTAAAGGCAGAAAACGGGGGAGCGGACCTTGCATTATTGGTTCACGATGGTGCTGTTGTGGATGGTGATAGATGCACTCCTCTCATTTTGGACATCGATGGTGTAGCCTATGCACCCAGCCCCGAAGGTGGAGGGATTGACTCAATCACCCTTGGTATTTTGAAGCCCGCTATTGAAGCAGCAGGAATTCCATTTCGATATGCACGTTTGACTGAAAAACTTCTTGGCCGATCTAGAGAAGTAATTGTTGTAGGAACTGGCGTGGGCGTTGCATGGCTTGGTGAAATCGATGGTCAACCAGTAGGAATTCAATCACCAGGTCCTTTGTATGAAACGTGTAGTAAAGAGTTCGAAATAGCGCTTAGTGATGCTTGGAATAGGCTGGAGTGATTGTTATGAGGGTACTCAGTGCAGTTGAGAATAGCGATAATCTCA
>JASLKH010000033.1 GCA_030747675.1 Candidatus Thalassarchaeaceae archaeon
AGAATTTGCACATTACTGCATTGGAATCTTCACAACCGGTATTTACTGGAGGAGTGTTCCTGCAAAGCAATTACCTAATGGACAATATTTCAATTGAGGGATTGCTCCTTCAAGGCGAAGCAACAAATGGGTCAGCAATCACAGTAGACTCACTGGGCGGAATTTCAAATTTCGCTATTCGGGATATGGTTATTGAAGGGGAAGGAAACAGTCGTTCAGGTATCAGTGCATCAGGCCTTCGAGGTAATATAGAAATCACTGACAATTATTTTTATGATTTAGATGGAGATTATGTATTCACATCGACTCCTGTTGGCAATGATCCAAGTGCAGGCCAAATCACTTCACTAGAATTTTCTGGAAATACAATTGAAGACTCTTCTGCTACAATCAATATCGAACCAGGTTGGGGTGCTATATTGTCAGTTGATGTGCTGAATAATCAAATTAGAGATAGTGGCTCACCATCATCTTCAATGATTACCATAAGCTCGACCAATGTGGTTTTGGTAGAAGGAAATTCGATAGAGAATATATCATCTACCACTGGCGTTGAGTTACAAGATGTTGGATATGTCTCAGTTCTCAGTAACGACGTATCCGAGGTTGATACCGCCTTTTCAATAGACCAAGTATCCCAGACTACTCTTCAAGTTGCTACATTCTCTGGCAACTCATTTTCTGAAATTAATGACTTTGCTATTGATGTACCTCAGCAATCTACTGGCACGGTTAGTGTAGAAAGCAATTGGTTTGGAACCATGAATGAAAGCACCATCATGGGATTAATTGATGGTGATTATCAACAAACCGGAGAACATTTGAATTCACCTCCTGGAAATGATGCTGATGGCGATGGATGGGCAGATGAATTTGACTTATGCGAAGGTCACAATGATGCTGTTGACCAAGATGCTGATGGGATTCCGGATGGTTGCGACAATTTAATTGACATTGATAATGACCTAGTGGGCGATAATGTAGACAATTGTCCACTGGTGATCAATAATGACCAAGCAAACCATGATGGGGATATACTTGGCGATGCTTGTGACCCCGATGATGATAATGATTTCAAATCGGATGATTCGGATGATTGCCCATTTGGATTCAAGTCCTGGTCCAATACAGACACAACTGACTTTGACAATGACGGTTGCCATGACAGTCACGAAGATGACGATGACGACAACGACCTAATCCCAGATATTTTTGATAATTGCCGAGCAAAATTATGGATATCTACAAATTTGACAGATTACGATCAAGACGGTTGTGAAGATTCCACTTTTGATTCCGATGATGACAATGACGGGATTTTGGATGTCTCAGATGATTGTCCTAAAGGAACACTTTCTTGGGCATCGACCAAGGTTACAGACTTCGATGGAGATGGATGCAAGGATTCAACAGAAGATTCCGATGATGACGATGACGGGATTTTCGATGCCGCAGACGATTGTCCTAACGAGAAAGTGAACGAGATCCTTGACGAAGATGGAGATGGCTGCATTGATGTTGTTACAGAGAAGTCCACATTTATGGAACGTTTACTAAAAGGTGATGCATTCTCATTAGCCCTTGTCTTCATTCCAGTTATTCTTCTATTCTCATTAGTTGCACGTGCGATTGTCGTTGGCGAAAGAAAGCAGGCTTACAATCGACTTTCAGCCCGCATTGCTTCTGCTGAATCAGCACCACTTCTCAAACGCGCAATGCTCCAAGCAAACGAATTATTCAGTGTAAAATCAATTACATCAGTTCAATATGAGATTTTGATTGAAGCAATTAATGCCCGTCAAGAAGAATACGGCGGGACATCCTTAGAGGATTTAGATGAAATTCAAAATGAGTTGGAAGCAATATTCGCTGAAGCCATTGCTGCCCACCTAACGACAGCAGTAGCAGTAAACCGCATGCGCCGCCACATCGAATCTGGCCGATTTACTCCAGAACACTATCTTGCGATTTGGAAAAGCCGCTTGAATTCTGACGGCAGTCACCTTGATGATGTAGCAGAAGCAGTTGATGAAGTTGTGAAATCCGCAGGCAAGTCAACTGCGTTGCCAACATCATCCGAATTGATGAGATTAAAGAAGGCTGAATTGGTTGACCTTGCTAAGTCACGCGGCGTCTCCCATACAGGAACTAAAGCCGACATTGTAGATCGCCTGACTGAGGAAGAATGACTCCTTCACTCCCCTAGTCGGACCTGATGGCGTTGCATGTTTTGCAAAGAGATGAGTCACCACGACTTTGTGTAGCGACACCATCTCTCAGATTGTCATCTCTACCAACCAATATACGATCACACTTTTTGCACTTGATTCTAGAGGAAGGTAGCACCATTCCCAACAGCGGCACATCCTTTGCTACCAAGATGTCATTATGTAGGGCTAAAACCAAGGCAACGAGTTCATCACCGAAGGGCAACTCATCACAATCCGCTACAAGACAAATACCACAATCTTCCCAATTCATTCCACGGTCACGTAACTTAATATTGTAGCCGTGCCCTCCAAAATCGGGCAGAACCTCATAGAGTTGAGACGACGAACCTATGACTTTGATACCATCATTTGTAAACCGAACAGCCTCAGTTCCTGTGACAATTTCTTTCAGCCATTGAAAGGATTTTGACAATTCTTTGTTGGCAATGCCAGAAGATCCAAGAACAGAATCAACCCATGGCGAACAGGAATAACAACTAGCTCCTTTAGGACCACGAACTTTTTCATCACAGAGGACACATTTTCTTTCTTTATCATCTATCATCCATTTCATCGGATGATAAGAGGATAGGATCTTAAAATTAGGTTCGAAAATCACCAGTATCTCCTCAAAACAAGTATCGACGCGATCTTATTTCAACCCACGTAATTCGAGAGGATGGAGATACAGATTGGTTGAGAAATCACATGTGTTCAATGATTGCTTGCCCGAACTCACTACATTTCAGTAATGTAGCATCACCCATTAATCTCTCAAAATCATATGTCACAGTTTTCGCACTAATTGCTCCACCCATGCCTTTGACAATGAGATCAGCAGCTTCAGTCCAACCCATGTGCCGTAACATCATTTCCGCACTTAGAATAAGTGAGCCAGGGTTGACTTTGTCTAATCCTGTATACTTGGGTGCAGTTCCATGTGTGGCTTCAAAAATAGCAATCCCAGTATCGTAATTGATATTCGCCCCTGGCGCAATTCCAATTCCACCAACTTGTGCTGCTAAAGCATCAGAGATGTAATCTCCATTGAGATTCATTGTAGTCAGCACGTCGTACTCACGAGGCCGGGTTAGAACTTGCTGCAACATCGCATCAGCAATTACATCTTTGATAATTATTTCATTTCCAGTGTCGGGATTAGTGAGTGAACACCAAGGCCCCCCATCAATTTCTGTAGCACCAAATTCGTCCTTTGCGACAGAGTACCCCCAATCCCTGAAACCCCCTTCTGTGAATTTCATAATGTTCCCTTTGTGTACAATTGTAACACTAGGCTTGTCATTTTCTATTGCATATTGTATCGCAGATCGGACAATTCGAGCAGTACCTTCGCTTGAAATTGGTTTGATACCAATTCCACTTGTATCAGGGAACCTTATTTTTTCCACACCCATTTCATTTTGCAGGAAATTGATAACTTTCTTAACGTCAGCCGAACCGGATTCCCATTCTATTCCAGCATAAACATCTTCGCTATTTTCGCGGAAGATAATCATGTCAACCGCCCCAGGGTCCTTCACAGGACTGGGGGTTCCATCATACCATCGTACAGGACGAACACAAGCAAAGAGGTCGAGTTTTTGTCTCAAGGCAACATTGAGACTCCGGATCCCTCCTCCAACTGGTGTAGTCAACGGTCCTTTGATTGAAACCAAACCTGAACGAATTGCCTCTAGTGTTTCTTCAGGGAGCCAATTTCCTGTAGTGTCAAATGCCTTTTGTCCAGCCAATACTTCCTTCCAAACAATCCCTCTTTCCCCAGCATATGCCTTATTCACAGCATAATTCACAACACCCTGCATTACAGGTGTAATATCGGCACCGATACAATCGCCTTCAATAAAGTGAATTACAGGATTGTTTGGGACGTTCAGTTGACCGTTTACCATCGTAATAGACGTACCTTCAGACATGGCTCTCAAACCCTGCGACCCACCACCTATTCATGATGCTAACCCCTATGCTCTTCCGTCGTTTCGGCCTTAATATGCGAGGTACTGTACGGTGGACTGGCGAGGAAGATTTGGAAGGCGAAACTGAGAACGGCACAACATTTCCATTTCATACAGAAGATAGTCCCAATCCAGTTCAGATGGTATTACTCGCGCACGGAGGCTGCTCATTACTGGATGTAATTACTGGATTGAAGCATCGAATGGAAAATGTGCGAGCATGTTGGGTAGAACTTGACTCAGATAGATCTGAAACACTTCCTAGGAAATTTACTGCAGTTCGCATGAAATACGTAATCGAAGGATCCGTACCAGAGAAATTAGTTTGCCGATTGATTGAACAAAGCCACGAAAAACATTGTTCCGTAGGAGCAATGGTTACCGGCTCAGGTGCTAGTTTAGATTGGGTATTGGAATTAAGAGAATAAATCAGAGTAAATCCAACATTTTAGCTGCAGGAGCAAATGCTAGTGGTATTGCTTTGAGTGGGGGTGCAACTCCCCCTTCCATCCAACACCCCTCAGCGAAAGGAGCAATCAAACCAAGCTGCTCCATCCAAACAGATGCACCTTGCCAACCATGTCTAGTGATTCCGACACGAAGTGCAGTTGCCCCAAGGCGCCTAGCCAATCCGGAAGAGATATCTTGATGCGCATTTGATAACGCTCGAACCGAATCAATCCACTTGGCCAACGATGTAGGACTATCCCCTAGGCGTGCTTTTCCTTCTGAAAGTAGACCCTCATATTCACTTTCTATTATTGCCCGTTCTGAATCAGATAAACCAAGTGCTTCTTGCAATACATCAAGCTGGTAAAATTCGTTTGCAGTCATGCGCTCATCAGCCCATGCTAATGCAAGACCATGGGCAAATGCAGTTTCACCTAGAATATTCAATGAATCACCCTAACATTTCTCTAACAAGTTCAAGGTGCTCTTCGAATGTAATCCCAAGTTCATCCCGACGACGCGCTAGTAGGCTAACTTCACCAGGATCCAATACACCATCAACCCAGACAGTTTGAAGGACTAATTTGTAGGCACCTTTGTCGTCCATATTGGAAACTTTTTGACTATCATCTTCCACTGCTTTTTGAATTTCGGGCTCACTTGGACTCTCGACTTGAAATTCTTCTTCTTCATCGTCATCCATGAATGCTGCCAATGCATCTACTTCAGGACCTTGTGCCAATGTAACACTTGGTCCCCCAACCCCTAGGGCAGCAAATGGATCATCATCATCATCCTCTTCATCAACAATAATTTCAACAATTTCTGTGGCAATATTCTCATCTTCTTCAGGCACATCATCATCATCATCGAGGAAGGATTCTAGAGCATCTGAACTGCTAATATCCACAGAAGGAGATGTCTGAACCCCTAGTTCAGCGAATGGATCAATTTCACCTTCATTTTGCTCCTCCTCCTCATCCATCAGACCCATTCAACTCTCTCCACTACACGGGGGCAGAGCATTCCCCTGAAAGGTATTACCTGTAACTGTCCAACCCGGCTTGGTAAAAAGTATGTAAATAAAAAATCAGAGAAAAGAATTTTTTTAACTAAAATATTTCAGAAAAATGCCTAAAACCGAGAGATTTAATTGGTCAGTGCCCCAGTCAATTAAGACAGACATCAGCCACATCCCCTCGTGTCGATTGCGATATCTTCAAAGACCCTCCAAACGGGAGGGGAGTCCCTGTGTGCGAGACTACCCGTTCCACCGGCCAAAATAATCACCCAAACTTCCAAATTTACACCGCCAAAAGAGTTGATTACAAATGACCCAATCGAAAATAAAAGGAAAGACAGGAAAAGGCGAAGTAGAACAAGGCATGGTCATTGAACGCAGGTTCACCCAAGCTGGCAATGATCCATTCGATCAATTCCAATGGTCAACTAGTGATTTTGTAATAAATAACCCAGATGGCTCGATTGCATTCCAAATTGCAGATGTATCCCTTCCAACAGGATTTGAGGGTGTGCCAGGAAAAATTGTTGCGCAGAAATATATGCGCAAAGCAGGAGTGCCCGCGGCTCTTAGAAAAGTGCCTGAAGACGGAGTTCCAACATGGCTTCAAAGATCCGCTCCGGATGAAGAGAAGTTGCAAGCAATGGAATCGGAAGATCGATTTGGTGCAGAATCAGATGGACGACAATTATTCCGCCGTCTTGCTGGGACTTGGACGTATTGGGGTTGGAAGCACGGATATTTTGCATCAGAAGTTGATGCGCAAGCATACTATGATGAAATGTGCTATCTTATTGCAAGTCAAAGATCCGCCCCAAATAGTCCACAATGGTTCAACACTGGTCTTCATTGGGCATATGGAATTGAGGGCCCAGCACAAGGGCACTGGTATGTTGATCCCGTAACAAATGAAGACATGAGGTCAGTTAATTCATACGAACACCCTCAACCTCACGCTTGTTTTATTCAGAGTGTACAAGATTCATTGGTTGGAGGTACAGATTCTATTATGGGCCTTTGGAATCGAGAAGCTTTATTGTTCAAGTTCGGTTCTGGAACAGGTTCTAATTTCTCGAATATTAGAGGGGCGGGAGAACCACTTTCTGGTGGCGGAACCTCTAGTGGGCTACTTTCATTCCTCAAAATAGGAGACCGTGCAGCAGGGGCTATCAAGAGTGGCGGAACCACTCGTCGCGCCGCGAAAATGGTAACTCTAGATCTCGACCACCCTGATATCGAAGAGTACATTGGATGGAAATTATCAGAGGAAGAGAAAGTTAGTGCCCTTGTAGCAGGTTCAGCCGCTTTGCAAAAGCATTGTAATTCAATTCTTTCAGCAGTGTGGAATGATGAAGATACAGCAGACATTGACCCGAATTCCAATATCGCATTAAGGAATGCAATGGTCTCAGCAATCAAGGCGAGCGTCCCTCAACCACATATTCAACGAATGTTGGATTTAGCAAAACAAGGATGGAAGAGCGTTGAATTCGATGTAATGGATACTAATTGGCAAGGCGAAGCGTATGCGACAGTATCTGGTCAGAATTCTAACAATTCAGTTCGAGTACCAGAAGAGTTCATGCAGGCAGTAGCCGATGGAGATGATTGGCATTTGTACCATCGAACTGAGAAAGATAAGGCTGCATTGGAATCTCGAGCACCAGAACCTTGCAAGAGTATGGATGCTGGTGGTTTGTGGAATGATATTGCTTACACTGCTTGGGCTTGTGCAGATCCAGGGATTCAGTTTGACACCACAATCAATGAATGGCACACATGTCCTGAAGGTGGTCGTATCAACGGCTCAAACCCATGCAGTGAATACATGTTCTTGGATGACACCGCGTGCAACTTGGCGAGTATCAACCTGCTTCACTATTATGATATGGAAACTCAAAAATTCGATATCGAAGGATTCCGCCATTCCACACGATTGTGGACAGTTACTTTAGAAATCAGCGTACTCATGGCACAATTCCCTTCTCAAGCCATTTCCAGGAAATCATTTGATTATCGAACCCTTGGACTTGGATATTGCAACATTGGTTCATTGCTGATGCATATGGGTATTCCATACGACGATCCACGCGGATTTGCGATTTGTGGAGCGATTACATCAATCATGTGTGGTGAGAGTTATGCCACCAGTGCCGATATGGCAAGTTTCCTTGGCGCCTTCCCAAAGCATGAAGAAAATGCAGAACACATGCTTAGAGTAATGCGCAACCATCGTCGAGCAGCATACAACGTTGAAGCCAGTGAATTTGAGGGACTATCGATAAACCCGAAGGGCATAGATTCGAAGAAATGTCCAAAATATCTTCTCAACGCAGCCCGCTCAGCATGGGACCTTGCTTTGGCACGAGGTGAAGAGCATGGTTACCGGAACGCCCAAACAACAGTGATTGCACCTACGGGAACGATTGGCCTTGTGATGGCAGCAGACACAACTGGAGTAGAACCCCAATTTTCGCTAGTGCAATACAAGACACTTGCTGGCGGCGGCAGTTTGCGAATTATCAATCGAGGTGTCCCTTCAGCCCTCAAACGTCTCGGTTATTCCGAAGTTCAAGCAAAGGAAATAGTAGATCACGTAATGGGAACAGGCACATTAGTGAATTGTGATGCAATTTCATTGCAAGATTTGGTTGGGAAAGGGTTTTCAGAGACTGAATTCGCAAAAATCGAAGACAATGTTGAATCTGTATTCAATATACGCTCATTGTTTGCCCCTCATGTAATTGGTGCAGATTTCTGTCAAAACAGTCTTGGAATTTCAGAGGAAAATTGTGACAATCCTTTCTTCGATGTACTTTCTCACATCGGCTTCGATGCTGAAAAAATAGAGCAGGCACATTGTCATGTGTTTGGCCATCTAAGTATTGAAAACGCCCCCCACCTCAAATCAGAGCACCTTCCAGTATTTGATTGTGCGACCCCTGGTGGTAAAAATGGTACACGATGTATCGATTGGCCAGCACACGTTAACATGATGGCCGCGGCCCAACCGTTTATTTCAGGTGCAATTTCCAAGACAATCAATATGCCATCATCTGCATCGATTGAAGATGTAAGGGCAGCATACGATCATTCACATGCTACTATGAATAAAGCGTGCGCAGTGTATCGGGATGGTAGCAAATTATCTCAACCATTGATGAACAGTTTGGTAGACATGTCATTGGTAGAGGAAGAAGAGGAAGAAGAGGAAGAAGAGACAATCACGGTTCAAAAAGCAGTCCAAGAGGTTGCTGAAATGCTACCTCTCCCACCTGCAAAAGCAGAACCCGTTGCTGAAGCCTTTGTGCACAGTTACATTGCCACCCGTCAACCATTACCTGCAGTTCGTGACTCTCGGACAATCAAAGCACAAGTTGGTGGGCACACGGTTTATCTAACATCCAGCAAATATGATGATGGACGCCTTGGAGAGTTGATGATTACTACATCGAAGGAAGGAGCTGCATGGCGCAGTCTACTGAATCAGTTTGCAATTGCAGTTAGCATCGGTTTACAATATGGAGTCCCCCTCGAGGCCTTTGTGAAATCATTCACTTTCCAAAAGTTTGAGCCAAGTGGTATGGTCATAGGCGGTAGTAACCGAGTAAAGATGGCCACT
>JASLKH010000034.1 GCA_030747675.1 Candidatus Thalassarchaeaceae archaeon
AACCGCCTATGCCTGCACAATACGTGGCTCAACCGCCTATGCCTGCACAATACGTGGCTCAACCGCCACAAGTAAATCAAACAAACAATCTACCCCCGCCGCCCAAATAGCCTCATTTAATCAGGATTCTATGAGCATTGCAACGGCATTTCCACCACCAAGACAAAGGGTTACTATTCCTTTACCGCCACCTACACGATGAAGGGCATTCATTAGTGTCATCAAGCATCTTGCACCAGTTGCTCCCAATGGATGGCCAATTGCAACTGCTCCTCCGTGGGGGTTGAATTTTTCATCGGGTATGCCACAGCCCTTGGATACTGCGCAAGAAGCGGCCGCGAAGGCCTCATTGTGTTCAATAAAGGTCATATCATTCATGGACAATTCATTGCGTTCTAGAAGTGTGTTTACTGCAGAGATAGGGGCTGCCATCACACGAGAGGGAGTTACTCCTGAAGTGCAATAATCCAATACTGTCGCCAATATAGGCCAATTGTTTTCAATTGCCGCTTCCTTATTCGCAACCAATACAGCTGCTGCACCGTCTGAAAGTTGACTCGCATTTCCTGCAGTTACTCGGCCATCTGAAGTAAATGCTGTACGCATTTCACTCAATGCTTCAATGTTTGAATCTGCACGAATACCCTCATCATAATCCAACTCAGGTAACGAGAATACTTCGAAATCCATCCAGCCATTGTCCCATGCTGTCTTTGCCAATTGATGAGATCGGACAGAAAACCCATCCGCTTCTTCTCTAGAAATGTCATATTCTAATGAAACGGTTTCACCAGTATTCCCCATGTGTTCATCATTGTATACATCCCAAAGTCCATCGTGAATCATAGTTGATTGCATCTCACCAAATTCAATCTTAGATATTTTATGACCAAAATAAGGGGCATTTGTCATTGATTCCATTCCACCTGCAATGATAACATTATATTCTCCTGCCTTGATACTGTTTGCAGCCATCATTACTGCTTTTAGCGAAGAACCACACACTTTGTTGATTGTAGTTGCAGGGGTGCTGTCAGGTAAACCAGCCCCCAAAGCCACTTGCCTCGCGGGTGCTTGACCTGAACCGGCTTGCAACACTTGGCCAAACAGTACTTCATCAACAATCTCGCTAGAGGGATTGATATTAGCCCTCTTTAACAACTCAGAAACTGTGAAAATACCCAATTCAATTGCGCTCTTACCTGCAAGAGAACCACGGTAGCGGCCCACAGGAGTGCGAGCCACGGCACAAATCACAACCTCGCTCATCATGTCTAGCAGTGGGACTTGGTCTATCAAACCACGCCTTTTAATTTCACTAATAATGTCTATTTGGCCAAATTGATATCAAATAATTGAAAGTTAATTTTTTTGTTGTTCAAAGGCATCTGGATGGAAGGTCCACCTGATTTCATCTTTCAAAAAGTTCTGATAATACCTATGAATTCGAGGCTCATTTGATACTTTAGAATGGTATTCTAAGAGAGGTGGATAATCCAATAATACTGAGGCTTCAATACCATCGTAATTTCCAGAAAAAAGACCAAATAATTCTGTGAATAGTTTCAGATCTGCGATACTCATTTCATCCGTTGCTGCAGCCCATCCTGTTTCAGATTGGGCTATCTTTCTTGATAGCAATTTAAGATTAAAAGTGCCCGCACCTTGTGGCTCAAATAATTCCTTTCTCAATTGAATTCGTTTCTTAATATCTGAAATTCCAAATGTAGAATCAAGTGCTCGCGCTAGTGGTCCCATGCCCTCGATGAATTCGTCAACTTTTGCCGCTTGATAGGGGTTTTCAGGTATTAAACCGGCTTCACGCCCTGCAAATCTCAGTATTGCTGAAGATTCAGCAATAGTTCCGAACGGTGTTTTCAATATAGGTAACATATCCCATGGTAAATCACCACTATTCTTCATGATTTCATATCCTACACTACTGACTTCAACATCTTCCCAAGGCAATTTCGATAATGCAAGTGCAACACGACTTGCTTCAGCGCGACCAGGTACTGGGAAATAGTGTAAACTGTATTCATAAATCACTTTTGCAATACTTCTTTTTCTAGCCATATGTGCTCGGTGTGAAGAACTATATTCAGTTATTTCGGAAATTATTAGGTGTATGCAATTATTCCTCTTCAGTCACATCTTGAGTTGAATTATACCATTCCTCGAGATATTCAACCCGTGCAGCATTTAGTCCCAAATTTTTGGCCTGTAATGAAAGCAACTTTCTTTCATTTTCTGTAAGAATACCATCGTCCATGACCATTGAATAGGCTTCGATGTAACTTTCTTCAGCTTTGGTGAACGATTCAGGCATTAAACGGCTGGAAAAACCATTGATTGTAGCATAAATTGGCTTGCGGAGAACGATTAATGGGAGTCCAATGATGATACCTCCAAGTGTTCCGAATCCCGTTAAATTCTCCATTAATTCCGTGGCCACCAATAGTAAAACAGCCCCTAAAGTTGCAAATATTGTTGCACTGAATGTCTTTCGAAGACGCTCATCAATTCCGAGCACCTCATTCTTAAGGATAGCATATGTGAACATGATTCCTTCGAACATTCCAGCAAAGAGGACACTAAACAGGAATCCATAGAGACCATAGAAGAAGAATTTCAAGTCCGCATTGACTCCTACAGTGATTAAATCAACTGTATTGAACGTACCAAATTTGATAGTGATAAAAACCATGAAGAACACCATCAAACCTTGGAAGAATGCCTTGCCTCCAAACCCAATTGCTAGCGCTCTAGCTTCAGTCGCTTTATTTCCAGATTCTTCTCCATCTCCATCATGCTCAAGCCCTTTCTGTGCACTACGCATGAAGGCAAGAGCTGCAAATGCAGCTAAAGTTGGTGCAAATAGTAGGAGTTTACCTAAACCAGACTGTTCAACCACGACATACTCGTAAGGAATTGTTCCTGGATCATCAAGACAGACTGCCTCATACTGTTCGGCACCGGTTGAAGGGGTCACGACTGCGTCGCCTCCTGCTTCTTGACAACTGACATGCTGTGAGCCATTGAAAGTCTCGTAAATCCCTCCAGATGAGACAATAAGTGAAGTCATGACTACAATGGCAATTACAGGTAATGCCCAATACAAGTTCTCCTTGATTTTGTCCTTGGTCATGAAACTAAGGAATTTTACTGGATAGAATGATGACAATGATAGATACATTAGAATTGACAAGAATGCAAGTGTGTAGTATATGGCCCGCCAATATTGGACTAGCGGTAAGATTTCAGGGCCGAATGGATAAATGGCATACCATGCAACAATTGTCTTCAAACCTTCAACAAAAAGCATCATGGCCATGAAGCGGTTCTCAGAAGATTCTGGCCTAGCACGAATAATCATTGAAGCAAGTGTGAACAAGAAAATCATCGTAATGAAAGAAAGAATGGCATGAATCATACTGACGCCAGTCCAAGAGTATTGGAAATCAATTTCGCTGACGTGTCGAATAAAATACGCAAAAGCGCTCTCAGACATGATATTCAGGGCTAGCAGCCTAACTCTAAGCAAAAACTTACCCTACAAAAAGGGGGAGAATGGGGTGAATTCTGATGATTTTCAAAAATCGGCTACTTTGTAATATTTGACCATGCTTCATGGATTTTTGATGCCCAGTTTCTAATGCTGAAATTAGTTGAATGCGATAAAGCAATTTCGCAGGGTTGCCTACGTCCCCTTTTTAGTGCGCTTTCTGCAATTTCTATAACAGAATCCACCCATGAATCTAGTGTATCATAAGGGAGGAGCCATGGTTCAGGTGCAACCTCATTATGCGCAGGACGGTTTGCACTTCGAACTGGACAACCTGAAGCCATTGCTTCAAGTGGAGGTAATCCAAACCCTTCGGCAAGGCTTGGGAAAAGGAGTGCGTCACAATGTTGGTAAAAACTATACAATTCGGTATCAGATATTTTCCCTTCCCAATTTATGGCCACGCCATATGATGATGCTTTTGCTCTTAATTCGCGACATTTCTTGGGAGAAGATTCTGCGCCGACTTTGTGAAGAACCACTCTTTCTCGTACATCCGAAGGAAGGTGGCCGAGTACTTCAACTAAGAAATCTAAACGCTTTCGAGGTTCTTCACTTCCAACGTACAACAAATTCACCTGATCATAATCTACAGCAACGGGTTTAGGTAACGGATACGAATATGGATTATATCCTTCGACATCAATAGCATGAGGGAGTACTGACACAGCCTTATTTGGCCACAATTCCCTGACTTCTAATGCTGTAGCTTCTGAAATACAAATCAATAAATCGGCCCTTTGCAAACCTTTTCGAATATGTTTCAAATCCATTGAACGGATGAATCCAGGTGAATTTTTCCCAACGTTTACAATACCATAAGACGATTTTACTTTACGAGGTCTAAGATGAAATAAATCGTGCACTGTCACACTAACTGGTATGGGAGATTTATGAGGAACTAAATGCGCCTGTTCTTGATCAGAAATATGTAAAATAGATTTAGAACTTTTCCCAGATTCCTCCTGTGTAATTCTAGCCACATCTCGAGGGTGGTCAAAACGGCGGCGGCGCCATCTTTGGAACGCATTACCATTCAAATCATGTTCAATTACACTCGCCAGTGAGAAATCTTTCACTTGCCCCGACTCTAATCGAGTGACCAATTCATGGTGAGCCCGACCAAGCCCACTTGCACGTGGTAGTGCACCACCTCTAGCGACTAGAACTCGGCGAGCCATAGCACCGCGAACCCATGCTGATATTAAACGGAAGAGCGGAGGCGCATCTGTGGACGGGCATTCTGAGGCCAAGCCTCACATCTTGGTGGTGAAAGGCACTTTCGAACAATTCGGAGGTGCTGAAAGAGATTTATTGAATAATTTACATGCATGGCAAGAACATTTTCACATTACTCTAGCAACTCTAAATCTTCCAACCGAAGCAAGAAAGAAATTAGATGCATTGAACATTCTTTACCTCACACCAATTGTTGCTTGGAAAAAACCCACAGGTGCTTGGGCTGAATTCCGCGCAGTAGCCTCAAGAAAGGCGTCAAATCGTTGGTGGAATATGTTAGAATTAACCGAACAAGGATTACGATTGCAAGACGTATTGGCAACTAGCGATGTAGTTCATCTGACCAGCGGCGTTGGTAGTTTAGAATTCAGTCAAATGGTCACTAATGATTTACCCATCCACTATCATTGTTTGGAACCTCATCGAGGTTTGCATGAGGACGTTTTACATCGGAATATGGATGGAACTCCTAAGCAAAACCTTACATTAACAAAATTTCTACTTGGAAAACAACGTCGAAGAGATGTTTCAATGACGCACGATTTGATTGATCGGAACAATTCTGCTATCAGTGGGAATTCCCCTTGGATTCAGGAAAGAATTGAAATTGTATACGGAGAGAAAGCAGGGTTACTATGGCCATCTGTAAATCTGGATGTGTGGTCTGGAGATTGTCCTACAATCGAAGATAGTGTGGTTGCAATTGGAAATGCATCCTATGTCAAAGGAACCATGGATACCATCGACATGCTTGCTGGAACAGGATTGGTCTACCACCATGTGGGTGGGGGGTCACCAGAAGATATCAAAAAAATAGAGGAATACGCAAACAAAAATGATGTCGATATCATTGTTGAGCCTAGACTTTCCCAAGATGATCTCGTTATGCTCGTCAAGCGCTCTCTAGCTGTTGTTTCTCTCGCACGTGGGGAACCATTTGGGTTAACGCCCATCGAAGCTCAGGCAGCTGGAACCCCAGCTCTGATGGTTGATGAAGGTGGATACAAACATACTGTCGCGGATGGTGTTTCTGGCCGCCTGTTGCCTCGTGGAGATTGGGGGGCATGGCACACTGCACTAGATCAGGCAAGAAATTCTGAAACTCGTAAGGCATGGGCTGAAGCGGGACAAAAAAATATCTCGGAAATCGGTTTATTGCCTGAAGATCAGGCTAATGCATTGAATCAAATAATTTCAAATATAAGAGATTAAGATTTTACCTTCTCACCCTTAGGTTGTACAAAAATCACAACCAATAATGCTGTCAACGAGAAGGACATTAATAGCACTGAAAGGCCGAATGAGAGAGATGGCGCATTATCAAAATGAGGCCAAATTCCGAACACATCTCCAACGGTCTCTCCGCGAGTCATGACACTACCAATTGATCCCAACATGGCCGCAGTTGTATATCCAGCACAAACAATACCAGTATGTATAAGACCCATTTTTCGATTTGACCACATCTCTGGACCCCAAGTTCTCCGACCATGGATTACTCCAATCCAAAGACCGAGACAAAGGCCTGAAAGAAGCATCTTATTGACCAATATAGGTGAAGAAGATGCGTCGCCTGCAGCATTGCCTGTAATGGCAACAATCGGAATACAGCAAAGAGAAAATATCGCAGCGAAATATCCTGCGTGATCCAATCCTCTTTGCGCGCGTTCACCTACTTTTCGAAACACTGATTCACCGAAGCACAATACTGTGGCAACAACAGAGAATGTCATTGAACCAACCAACATTTCTGTGCTGAACGCATGCAATGTAGCTGCTGCAATCATCAAATGACACCTCCATAATTTTGTTTGATATGATCGGGGCCATAGTGCAACCATTGCTCATCAGTCCAACCGGCTGGACGACGTGAGTCATCAAGAGCCAGTGATGACATCTGTATTTGTGGAACTTCGAACTCGGTAGCGATAAAAGATGGGGCGACTATACTGGTTTGATCTGCCGATATCAAAGCCGCTTCAGGTTCAGCGAGAGTATTTCTTGAAGGACGTGCCATTCGTCGTTGAATCGAAATGCACAATGCGAGGCTACCGAACATCAACGCCATTGATTGTAGGCGTACAGACAATATATCTGCGCTATATCCCTCAACATTATTGGCAACAGAAATCCAACCAGTTGTTTCTGTGAACTCATCATTACTCATAACCACTCGATAGGAGAGTGTGATATCTGAAAGGGCTGCTGGAAGTGTGACAACCCATGCATCATCCACCATCTGGGCATTGATTGAAGCAATTGGGCCCTCTCCAATTCGGTATTCTAAAGTAACATCTGTTGCATTGACAACAGGTATCGAAAGTTCTGAAGATTCACCCAGTGAACGAGAGGTCATTGTATCCCATGGAAGCATTTGTGGCAAATTTTCAGGAATTGGGCCAACCGTTACGTTGTGAGCAGTTGAGATCTTCATACGAGCTGAACCAGCACCGCCATGATGAATGGCAGAATAGAATTCATACGTTCCTTCATTGGCTGGTGCGAGTAGACTCCAAGTCATAGTTACGCCAAGTGTTGAATCTTGGGCGTATGTTTCGGCATAATTTGTAGAACCACCTTCTCCATTTGACAATATTGTCCAACCATCATCCTGTGGTGTGTCCGAAACACCATGCGTATCACTGAGTAGGAAGATACCGACAATTGCACGGTTAGATAATTCCATATCGGTTGCAGTGACACTGATTGAAATTGGGCCACCCACATAGGTTGAGGCTCGATCTTGCGAGAATACCAATGTGGCTGAAGATGGCTCCGATAGTCCAGGGTCTCCATGGCAAGATCCCCCACATGCCGCATCTCGATTACCATCACCGGTTCCACCTGGATTTGCAGATAGTGCTGGAATGCAGAAAATCAGCAATAAGAGAGTGGTAAGTAGGATTGTACGACGCATCAGGAATTCCTCCCTAAAAATCGATCAAGAAGCGCCGTTACCATAGCACCAAAGATAAGCAAGATGGCTAACAGCGAGGTCATTGTCGTTCCAAGTGAACTCTCCCCTTCAGGTTCAATCACCTGCATATGCGAAACATCCAATGTGATACTCACCGTATTACTAGAAATGCGTGGATTGTGAACATCTCCAACGTCAGCAGTTACAGTGTAATGGTAATCTCCGACAAGATGTAATGGTTCTGACCAAAATGTAGAATTTGTTTGGCCGACAGATTCGATTTCAGATAAACCACTAGAATGACCAATGGGCTCATGTGTTCTCCACACTGTAAATGTGGTTTCATCACCGCCCCAATCCCAATTTAGATTTACATCACCATTTGATACACTTGCTTCCAAATTGGAGGCGACCGGGCCCCAAGTAGCCGTAACAACCTGTTCAACACTATCTGAGCCCCCATTCGAATCAATAACCGTGAGGTTGACTATCGTGCTTGAATCAGTGAGAACTACAGTGACTTCTTCGCCAACATACGTGTTTATGCCAATGTCCCAAAACCAAGCTACAATTTCTCCATCTGAATCAGATGAAAACGAACCATCGAATTTTGTCATCGCTTCAATCAGAACTGTTTCACCAATAGTAAATTCAGCAGTAGGCATCAAATTAACAATCACTACATCACCACTTGTGGTTCTTGGACTGACCGCAAAGCCATCATACAGTTCCAAAGATGCTGTCCAAGATTGGCCGACACCCAACCATTCGATTGGAACCGAAGTAGCATTGTCAAGGGCTTCAATGTGGAATCCATCTCTCATCCATTCTATGTTCAATGTAATTTGATCACCGTCTTCATCATAGGGCAAGCCTCCAAGAATGAGGTCAAGCGGTGAAAGTGCGTTTGAATTTTCAGTTAATGAAATCGAAGATACAGTAGCCAATGAATTCCCAATTGTAACTGTTGAAGATTGAGCTTCTGAACCCATAGAGGTCCCATCGTTTGGTACATATTTCGCCATCCAGATTTCACCGCGATTCGTTTCTGAATATGAAATTGTGAGATTGTTTGTGAATTGACTTTGTAATTGTCCGTCTCGGTACCATCGAATGGTCGGACTGGACTCAGCATCACTATCTAAATCACTGTAATTAGCAAATATTTCTAGATTATCAGAGGATGTTGGTGTATCTGGGCTAAGGCGAACATCGGTAGCAATGGGTGCTGTATTGACAATGGTCACACTCTGGGATGATGTGGGAGTACTCCAATCAATTCCATCTGATACTGTTACGGTGTAATGCCATATCTGTCCTTTGGATGTAGCGGCATGTGGCAGAGGATCTACGTCATCATACCCCTGAACATGAACACCGTCTCGATGCCACTCAATTTGAAAATCCAATTGGGTGTCACCGTTGTCAGTATCTGTAAATGTCCAAATCGCATCTAAATCAGCATCTGTTGCGGGTGAATTTGGTGCAATAAGAGCAGAAGATACTGTCGGAGCATTGTTCGATGAACCAATGACAACCATATTGCTCTGAACTTCAGAACCTGAATCGTCACCATCGTGTGGTGTGACTGCAAAGTGCCATTGGTCTCCCGAACGAGTCATCAAACTAGAAACTGTAGAGGAATCATCCAATTCTGCAACACGTATTCCATCCAAATACCATACAATAGATGTACCTGATTCAGAATCTTGATCAGGATCACTATACAGGTAAGAGGCGCTCAGTGTACTAGTTTCATCAGGGCTGGTTGGTGTTAATTGGACATTTTGGGCCTGTGGCAGAGCATTGCCTACAATGACAGGGCCCGCACTAACCATCGTTCCACTATCTTGGCCATCAGAAGGAGTCACTTCGACTGACCAATCATCCCCTTTGACCACTGAAATCGACATCTGGTCGTCCTTTGAGGAATCCAGTATGCCGTTATTGTACCAATGTATCGTTGTGCCTGATTCTGCATCCCCATCTGCATCATTGTATGAATAGGTCAATGCCAACCCAGTCAAGACGGTTGGATTGGATGGTGCCAACTGTAAATTAGAAACTGATGGCGGATTATTTGGAGGTGGACTTCCACCTTCTGATACCTGAGAATTTGCTGTCCCATATGCGTCTCCAGTGTTTTGGCTATTTCCATTAGCGGTAAGTCCGGCAAGGTTGAATTGAGTTGTTCCTGAACCCGACGAAGGCGCGGTCCAATCTACACTCCAACTTCTATAACTTGAGGACGTATGAGTTGCGCTATTGCCCGCAGCATTCACCTTGACTGCCATTATCCCAACACCGCCAGTGGATAGAGTTCCTTTATCCACTTCAAGGCTGAATCCTCCAGCACTACCTGAAACGCCACCACTAACTGATATTGAAAGCGTGTATGTTTGTCCAGCTGTGTATGTTGCTGGTTGACCAGACATAGAAACCGTTGCGCTTCCACCATAATGGCAACTACAACCTGATGCACTCTGGTACTTTCC